>CAJLXE010000154.1 GCA_905210525.1 uncultured Clostridia bacterium
CTACCACTGAGTCACTCCCGCACGCCACATCAGTAATGCAGTGAAATTATACAACAATATTTCGATTTTGTCAATACCCCAATGCAAAAAATTTACATAAAACAGAATCCGTAATGATAGCATTGATTTTCAAATCACATATTGCAAACTTCAAAAAATTACCGCATAAACGGAAAAATATATATTCCTCCCGTTTATGCGGCGGTATTGCCGGTTTATTTCTTTCTTTTTCCCTGGAAGCCTCTTATTTCTTCCGGACCGGGAATAAAGTTTATTCCGCCTCTGCAACGCTTGAGATATTCAAGTCCCGTTACCTGTGCAGACCATTCCATATCGTCATAATGAACCGGATCATGATAGCCCTCTATATCAACAGCGCCCTCAAATCCGTTTTGCAAAAGAATCGTAAATATATCAGCCCAATTCGTATCGCCGAAGCCCGGTGTTCTGTCCCATGCGAACGGATGTATGCCTCTTATGCCGTACTCTCTTATAACATCCCATGCAACCGTTGCATCCTTGCCGTGAACGTGAACAACTTTCTTTGCCCACTTGCGCAGATTCTGTATAGGATCGATAAGTTCGCGCAGCTGATGCGCCGGCTCCCATTCCAAGCCGAGGCTCGGGCTGTCTATTGCGTCAAATATAAGCTCCCACGCTTCCGGAGCGTACGCAATATTCTTGTTCCACGTCCATGTGCCTCCGCAGCTGCAGTTTTCAAAGCCCATACGTACTCCGTTATCCTCCGCAAGCTTAACAAGAGGAGTATATCTTTCCTTAAAATAAGGTATCATCTGGTCAACGGGCTTTTCCGAATTATGTCCCGCAAACAGGCACAACGTACGGCAACCGAACTTGTGCGCGTTGCGTATAAGCATTTTTACCTGCTCATAATCGACGTCATTCATGAGCGGATTTTCATAAAACGCAAGCGCCGAAATCTCTCTTCCGTCAAGAACGTCTTTAAGCTTTTCGGACAATTCCGTAATATCGGCTTCCGACTGATTTTTATACATCTGAATCTCATACGTTTCAAAACCGCACGGATTCAACTTCGGAATCGCCGTAAGCGCAACAGTCGAGCTGATAAGCGTTCCAACTTTTATATCAAACATAAATTTACCCTTCCGCCTTTGCCCGTTTTTTCGGCAAAAGCATACCTTTCCGGTTTATTGCTCAAATTTTGAGTTGTATATCAAAAATTGCTCTTCAAATAATTTATACTGCTTTCCACCTGTCCCCACGTATCCTCTAAATCGCAGGCATTGTCCTGTTCAACAAGCAGATATTTTGCTCCGGCTTTGCAAAGTGCCGGCACAACATCGCCGAAATTAATATTTCCCTCTCCGACAGCGGCAATTCTGCACGAAAAATCCTTGGGTTCCACTTTATAATCTTTCAGATGAGCGCATTCGATTCTGCCTTTAAGCTTGTCGGTATATTCAAGAATCGAAACGCCGCCGTATTGCAGCCAATATGTATCCACCGTAAAATTAACCGCAGGAGCATTTTTTATCATATATTCAAGCACAGTTTCTCCGTCGGGCAATTTTCTCAATTCTATGTGGTGATGATGATAAAAAAAGTTAAAGCCGCGTTCGGACATATATTCTCCCGCTTTATTCAATGCGGCGATGTCTTTCACAACACGCTCGTCATCTCCAACGCTTTCCCACGGCATAGCTCCGAGACCTATGTTGCGGCAGCCGAATGATTCATGCTCTTTCATAAGCGCATCCGTATCGTTCAATATTCTTTGCATAGGCACATGAGTAAGCACTATCGGCATAGAAGTTTTTTGAGATACCGATTTTATTACTTCCGGATCATATACTCCGCCCGAAAATTGAAGAAAAGAATATCCCATGTCTTTAAGTCTTATTGCAGTATCAAGGAAATCCTCCGGCGTTTGAATTTTTGTTCTTACGCTGTATAAATTTATTCCGAATTCCATAGACGCCTCCCGTAATATTCAAAAATAATGTAATGTGATATACACAATTAAACACTGCGCATTTAACTGTTGCAGCAAAACGCGAAAGCGTCTTACGGATTGCAAAGCAATACGCAAAGCAGTGTTTCAATAAAATCTTCCTTGGAAATTAATTACTTTGATTTTATTATACCATAAATCCACATTGAAAATCAACAAAAAAGATTTATGTTTCAATAAAATTTTCCTTACGTTGTGAAAACAAATATTCGGACTCACACCTTGCCGCACAGCCCCTTACATTATATTGTGGCGTATTTTTATACGAAATCTTATATTTTTCCCTTTTTATTTGCGCAAAATTTTCTTAAAAGCAAAATTTACCATATTTTTCCTTACAAAAAAATTTACATATTCATTCCGCTTTATTGTTGAAAAAAAGCATTTTATGTGCTATAATGAGGAAAAATGGCAAAGTGTCTTTCCGTATTGGCTTTTACAATGCGGAAAATCAGTTGTAAAGCTGAAATATCTTAAGCGTGTCCGGTTTGAATTTGTGCGATTGATATGCACTGAAATTTTTGCCGGAGCGGTGTATCTCGGTTGATTTTTTCAATCGCGATCTATGTTGAATTTATAAAATTGCCACAAAGGAGAATGATGAACAAATGAAAAAAGCATTGCATATATTTTCCTCGGTAGTTGTGTTTTTGATAGTTGTAGTAATGCTGTTGATTGTGGGCGTCCGTATTGTGGGGATAGATCCTTATAATTATCTGGACGGTTCTATTATTTACGTTAAACCCACTGCCGATTATTCGCAAATAAAAGCAGGGGATACAATTACATATGTTTTAAATGAAAACAATAACATTACTACCAATGAGGTTTACAGTATAAACACGGAAAAGCGTTTTTTTTACATAAGATCATCCGAACTGTTATATGTCGGTGATTCAAAACGGAACGATTCCGCACTCAATGTTGACGGAATCGCCGTTGTGCCCGTAAGTTTTGATTCGCTTATAGGAAAAGTAATCGCCGTTGTGCCGTACATGGGATATGTGTCCGATTTTTTGGCTCAAAGAACGGGTTTTACGATTATACTTGCGGTTATGGCGTTTTTCCTTATAATGCTTGTTGTCACAATGCCGAAGAGGAACAGAAAAAATAAGCTTAAAGCAAAACCGGTTTCGGAAGCGCAATCTGCCGATGAGGACAATACCTCCGATACGCCGATTGTTGAAGTTCCGGAAGAGGATATAAAAGTTATTCCCACGGCTTCCGAGAATACGGATGCCGCACAAGCCGTTTCCGCGGAAAACGTTCCGGCCGATACGGAAATACCCCAGAAAAAGTATTCGCGCACAATAAATCTGTCTGCCGAAATGGCAAAGGATGCCGGCAAAAAGTCAAAAACGCTTACTGCGGAAAACGATATGCCCACCAAAAAATATTCGAGAACAGCCGTAAAAGATTCAAAAAAATGACGGCGGGCGGCACACCCGGAACAGGTTGATTTTTAAGCCGGTATGTGGTATAATAAAATTGTGTTGTCAAATTTCAAGGAAGATTTTATTGAAACATAACTCCGCTTTATTGGTTTTTCGCTGAAGAGTTATGTTTCATATGCTTCATTGCGGCTTTGAGATCATTGATTAATTTAAGCATTTAATGTCTCCGTAGTTAAGTGGATATAACGAGCCCCTCCGAAGGGCTAATCACGTGTTCGACTCACGTCGGGGGCACCATAATCGACAAATTTCGATTGAAGCTTGTCGATTTTATTATACAACTTTCATGCAAGGCTTTGCCTTGTTTTTTATTTCGGAAAGCACAGTACAAAAAAGCCGGTCCGAGACTTTTGATATAAAAACAAACCGATTCAACAAGAAAGGAAACTTTTGCCGCTACAAAAGTTATGGTGATAAAAATGAACATTGTAATAAGAAAATACAAAGAAGAAGACATCCCTCAAATGGTGAAAATATGGAACGAAGTTGTTGAAGACGCAAATGCATTTCCTCAGGAAGAGCCTCTTACGGAATCATCTGCAAAAGCGTTTTTCGGAGGACAAACTTACAGTGCGGTTGCCGAGGACATCGAAAGCGGCGTAATTTACGGACTTTATATTTTGCACCCAAACAACATCGGGCGGTGCGGCCACATATGCAATGCAAGCTATGCTGTCGGAAAAACAGCAAGAGGATTGCATATAGGCGAAAAGCTGGTGTCGGACAGTCTCGCAAAGGGCGCGGAACGCGGATTCCGCATTTTGCAGTTCAATGCTGTTGTGGCGTCGAATACGGCGGCAAGACGTCTGTATGATAAACTCGGATTTACACAGCTCGGAACAATACCCGGCGGCTTCAGAACAAACGACGGAAGCTATGCCGACATTTGTCCGTATTATCATAAACTCTGAAATTGCAAAATGCTCCGATTTTTAAAAAATATGCTGTATTGTATGTGATAAAATGATGTGAACCAAAAAAGAAGAAATTCCAACCAAGATATG
>CAJLXE010000155.1 GCA_905210525.1 uncultured Clostridia bacterium
TGCCCATGTGTTTTCTTTTTTTTGCTCTGAGCGTTTTATTGTCTTTTCTGTTTCCATATATATGTTGACCTCCATAGGTTTTATACGTTATGTATATATTTTTGCCGTTTTGCCGGATTTAATGTATAATAATTCAAATGCGTCCGATGCGGTTCATTTACCCGGCAGACGGTTTTATGTAAAACTTTACAACATAATCCAACAATATTATACATTATTTTGATATAAAAATCAACCGCTGTGTATGAACAGCGGTATATTGATATATTGCGATTTTTATGCTTCGGAGGCAAGCTCACGCACGGCTCTGATTGCATATTCAATTTGTTTTTCGTCATTGTAAAAGCCGAATGAAAATCTTACTGCGCCTGTTTCGTATGTTCCTATTGATTTATGCGCAAGCGGAGCACAGTGGAAACCGCTTCTTACCGCAATGTTATATTTTTTGTCAAGAATACTTTCTATGGTTCCGGGGTCAGTGTTACCTATATTGAGTGTTACTATTCCGCAGCGCTTTGACATATCTTCGGGACCGTACAAATAGATGTTGTCATTTTTTTTCAATTCGTTGTAGAAATATTCGGCAAGATTATTTTCGTGTTCGGATACGTGCTTGACGGTTTTGGCGGAAAGAAAATCAAGTGCTTCGGAGAGCGCTGCAATGCCGGGAGCGTTTTGTGTGCCGGCTTCAAATTTATCGGGCATTATGTCGGGTTGGGCAAGTATTTTGCTTTCACTTCCTGTGCCGCCTTCGATTATAGAGGTTATGGGGGTGCCGTTTTTTATGTAAAGAACACCTGTCCCTTGCAATCCGTAAAGTCCCTTATGTCCGGGCATAGCTACCATATCGGCCCCCAGTTTTTCTATGTCAATATTTACGGCTCCGGCACTTTGTGCAGCGTCAATAAGTACAAGAGTTCCGTTTTTGTGGGCTATGTGAATTATTTCTTCAATAGGCTGAATTGTTCCAACGACATTTGAGGCGTGGCTTATTATAAGAAGCTGAGTATTGTGCTTAAGAGCCTGAGCGATGTGCGCGGGATTGATCATACCGCGGCTGTCCGCATTTACTATGTCAACATCCACGGAATTTGATTTGAGTGAATAAAGCGGGCGAAGTACCGAATTATGTTCAAGAGAAGTGGTGACAGCGTGCATACCCGGTTTGAGTATACCTTTTATTGCAAAATTGAGTGCATGGGTAGTGTTATACGTAAATATATATTCAAACGGATCGGATGTATTGAAGAATGAACAGAGGCGTCTTCGGCAAGTTAAAACGATGTGTCCTGCTTCTCTTGCCATTGCATATCCTCCGCGGTTGGGATTGGCTCCGTATTTCAATATGCAGTTTGCGGCGCTTGCGGTTACGGAATTGGGTTTGGGCCATGTGGTTGCGGCATTATCAAAATAATACATTATATTTTATTATCCTTTCGATTATCTTGTTGCAGATTATTACTTTATAAAATATATTGTATCGGGCGAAAAAATATGATAACGGGAGGAGGTTTATTTGTGACAAACAAAAGCTATGTTATTATGGTATTTCGTTCACGTCAGCACGCGCTTAATTTTATTGATATTATGAAAGAAAATAATGTAAAGGGATCTCTTATACCGACGCCGAAAGAACTTTCTTTGGGATGCGGATTTTCGGTTAAGTTTGAAAACGGTTTTTTGAATGATGTGAGAGCACTGAACTCAAAATACGATTCACATTCAAACGGTATGTACAGCATAACTGTCAAGAACAATACTCTTAAGTATGTGAAGATAGACTGAGGCTATATGCGGCGGATTTTGTATCCGCCGCACCTCATATCCGTGCAGATTACGGTTGTTTCATTCTCGGCTTGAATATTATAGAAAACAAATATCCGAAGAATATTGCAGAAGTTACTCCTGCTGCCGTACCCGACACTCCGCCGATTAATATTCCTATGAAGCCTTTTTCGTCTATCGCTTTGAAAACGCCTTTTGCGAGGGAGTATCCAAAACCTGTAAGGGGAACCGTTGCCCCTGCTTTGCCGAATTGCACTATGGGTTCATATATACCCAAGGCTGTGAGTATTACGCCTGCCACAACATATCCTACAAGAATTCTTGCGGGAGTCAGGCTGGTTTTATCCATCAGTATCTGTGCAATTACACATAAAATGCCGCCGACGAGAAACACCTGCAAATAAGTTATTACTGTATTCATAATATTATAATACCTTTCTTAAATCATTTCTATTGCAACTGAGTGGGCTATACATGGGATACTTTCTTTTTGAAACAATATCGTAGGGTTATGCAAAGCGCCTGTCGAAGTAAAAAGAACTTTTTTCAGCACGCCGCTTTTCATATCGGATAAAACCTTGGACATATACAGGGCAGAGCATCCGCATCCGCTTGCGCCTGCTTTTACGGATTTGTCATCACCGAACAGCTCACAGCCGCAGTCTTTGTAATTTTCGCAGAGATGCGGATATTCGTTGCGCAGTAGATTTATTACGATTTCACGTCCGTATTTTCCGAGATCGCCTGTGAGTATGAGATCGTAGTAATTAGGCATACGTCCCGTTTCGAGAAAATGAGTTCTCAGTGTGTTGGCGGCAGCAGGAGCCATTGCCGCTCCCATATTGTTTACGTCTTCTATCTGATAGTCTGTTACTCTGCCGGTTGTAAGGCACGTTACGGAAGGCGAGTTTTCTATGTGAGTGCCCATAAGTACGGCTCCCGCTCCGGTTGCCGTCCATTGCGATGATGCCATACGTTGTACGCCCATTTCAAGCGGATATCTGTATTGACGTTCGGCGGTACAAAAATGACTGCATGTAGCGGCGATTGTTTTTTGAGCGAATCCGCCGTCTATAAGCATTGACGATACGCTCACGGATAACGCCATTGTTGAGCAGGCACCGTAAAGCCCTATAAACGGAATTGCCATGTCTCTTGCCGTATATGAGGCTGATATTATTTGGTTGAGCAGGTCTCCCATGAGAATATAATTTACATCTTTTTCGAGAGTGTTTGTTTTTTTCAGAACGGTATTTACTGCGGTTTCAAGCATATTTCGTTCCGCGAGTTCCCATGAATCGTTGTTTTCGAGGGAATCTGTCATTGCAACATCGAAATATATGCCAAGCGGACCTTCGGATTCCTTTTTACCTGCAACGGTTCCTATGCCGAGTATGGACGGTAATGACGGTAACTGTACGGTCTGGGTTCCGAGTCTTTTATCTGAATTGTTCATATTGATTACAATTTCCTTTCATTAAGTAACTTGTACGGCGTTGACTGTAAAAATGTGAATCGCTTTTATTTCAGACTCAGCCGGATAACTTTCTGTATTATTGTTTACCGGAACCGTTGCTTTTATTCGTTTTTAACAAATATCAATTTAAAAAATAGCTTTTTCTGTTTGCGTTGAGCATATAAGATCTGGAATTATCGTCGAGCAGTATATTGAAAAGAATTTCATCGAGTATTTCATTGCCCAACGCAAATATTGTGCTGCGTTTTTTGTTCATGAGTCCGCAAATTACATCGTAAGTACATTTGTTTTTATATCGTAGCTCTATGTATTCTGCTTTTTCACCTGTATAGTTTTTTATTGTGGAGTTTATGCTTTGCGAGATGCTTTCAAGCTCTGCAAACGGAATAGGCGAGTACAATTTGTTGATGCATACGGGATCTTTTGTATTGAGGCATTGCTTTCGGTACAGAATTTCCCTGTTTATCAGAAGCATATTTTTGAGATAAAATTCTATGACTTTTATTGCTGTTTCTTTATTTTTACACATGATTGTTTTGTTTTTCCTTTCGTTTTTATATGTCCGTTTTTTTATTTTATGTGTTGTGATGTGAGATATAGCTCAGCTTTCAGAGCATTTGAATATAATTTCCAATGATATGGAATAGCATGCGGCGAGTCGTTTGGCTATTTTGTAATTTATTCCGCGGTTTTTGTTTTCGATGTTGCTGTAGTGTGATGTTGAAATACCGATAATGTTTGCGACCATTTGTTGGGTCAGACCTTTTCTCATTCTGTAATCTTTTAGTGTTGATTTTTGACTAAATTGTGCGTTCATATAAATTTCCTCCAAAAAATTAAAGATTTATTGTAAAACGTTAACAAGGAGTTAACTAAAATGATTATACAATAAGTCTGATAATGTGTCAATACGTTTTTTTGTTCAACAACAAATTTCTTTTTACGACAAATTTCGATAAAATCAGCCTTTTCGCTTAAGCTGTAAAAAAATATTTGCAAAAAGTATTCAAATTGAATATAATACATCCGAACCGATGCCGGTTTGCATAGAATAACCGATTGTGCTGTAATTTTTCCATATAGATTTTCGGGGAAGATTTATGACATAATAAATACATCTTTGTTTTTGCTGTAAGGCAAAAACGTAACGGTTAAATGCGAAGCATTTAATTGTGGTATAATAAAA
>CAJLXE010000156.1 GCA_905210525.1 uncultured Clostridia bacterium
TTGTGCGCGGCTGCATGGTGTTAAGACCTTACGGCTATGCTATATGGGAATTGATTCAATCAGAGCTTGACAGACGCTTCAAAGAAACAGGACATCAGAATGCATATTTCCCGTTGCTTATTCCTGAAAGCTTGCTTAAAAAAGAAGCCGAACACGTTGAAGGATTCGCACCCGAAGTTTTGTGGGTAACCGAAGGCGGCACAGAAAAGCTCACCGAAAGACTCGCAATAAGACCTACCTCGGAAACAATAATATGTTCAATGTATTCAAAATGGGTACAGTCATACCGCGATCTTCCCTTGCTTTACAACCAATGGGCAAACGTTGTACGTTGGGAAAAAACAACACGTCCTTTCCTCCGCACAGCAGAATTTCTTTGGCAAGAGGGACATACAATTCACGCAACAATGGAAGAAGCCGAAACCGAAACAATAAAAATGCTTAACGTATACAGAGAATTCTGTGAAAACGTGCTTGCAATGCCTGTTACAAGCGGCAGAAAAACAGAAAATGAAAAGTTCGCAGGTGCAGTAGACACATATTCCATTGAAGCCCTCATGCATGACGGCAAAGCTCTGCAAGCAGGTACATCACACTTCCTGGGTCAGCATTTCAGCAAGGTTTATGACATAAAATTCCTTGATAAAGACGGTAAACAAAAATACGCTTGGCAGACATCATGGGGCGTTACAACACGTCTTATAGGCGGTCTTATAATGGTTCACGGTGATGACAGAGGCCTTAAGCTTCCTCCTGCCGTTGCACCCAAGCAAGTAATGATTATTCCTATTGCAATGTTCAAACCCGGCGTTCTTGATAAAGCAAACGAATTGTTCGACGAAATAAAGAAAGCAGGCATCAGAGTAGATATCGATGACGACGATACGCAATCACCCGGATATAAATTCAACGAATGTGAAATGAAAGGTATACCGGTTCGTCTTGAAGTCGGTCCGCGTGACATAGAAAACAAGACAGTAGTTCTCGTAAGACGTGACACATTTGAAAAAACTGTTGTACCTATGGAAAATATTGCTCAGACTATAAAGGAACTTCTTGCAGATATACAAAAAAATATGCTTGCAGAAGCAACAAAAGCAAGAGACGAGCACACTTATCCTGCCGCAAACCACGAGGAACTCATGGACGCTTTGGCAAATAAAAAGGGTTACATCAAAGCTATGTGGTGCGGCTGCACTGAATGCGAAAAGGAACTCAAAGCACAAACCGGAGCAACGATAAGAAATATGCCGTTTGAACAGGAAAATCTTTCCGATGTATGCGCGCTGTGCGGCAAACCGGCAAAACACATGGTATACATTGCAAGAGCATATTAATATTAAAGTAAACTCTTAAAATAAAAGCATCGGCACATAAAATTATGTCCGATGCTTTTTTATTGGCAAGTTTTATATACAAGCCTATAACTTACTGAATAATATCATGCGCCGAGAAATGCCGCAATTCGTACAACGTGACCTTCCGACTGTTCACTCTTCTCTTCAAGTACAGTAATTGTAACCGTATGTTTTCCGTATTCAAGATTGTCCGCCAACAAAGAAAAGCTGTTTCTGTCAAATCCGAGAGCATATTTGTCCCAGAATCCAATCATGCCTGTCCGTTTGCCGTCTATAAATACATCAGCATATCCACCGTCTTTTTCTATTCTTCCGTAAAGTCCGCAAGCTGTTCCCTCAAATTCAAACGTCACGCTTGCTCCTGCTTTGTCCGCACATATATATTTAAGCGGATTAAGCCAAAGTGTTTTGTGTGAAAGCGTCCAATCTGAGGAATAATCCATCGTCTCACAAGGAAGCATAACAGGATTAATAAAATCGATACCAAAAACAGGCTCATCCGGGAATTTAAACTCAAAATCAGCTCTGAAAATATCTCTCATCATACTGTCAACATATGAATCATATCCTTTATCGTTCGGATGAACACCGTCCTGAGTAAAGAAACGGTCATTTCCGCCGTAATAACTTATTTTTTCAACAAGATCGGCTTTCATATCAACACAAGGTATTCCGTAAGCCTCTGCAAGCTTTTTCTGACCCTCAACAGCAACATCGCTTGCCGGATATGTAAACAGAAAAACTATCGGAATACTCGGTTTCCATCTGCGGGTTACGCGCACAATGCCCTCCATATATTTGAACATTTGTTCTCCGAAGCCGGAATCGTTTACGGCAAATTCCACAAACAAAACATCCGGATCCTTGTCAAGAACATCGCACTTCAGTCTGAAAAGTCCGAGTGCGGAGGGCGTTCCGCCTACACCTGCGTTTATTTCGGTAAATTTCACTTCCGGCATACGTTTGCCCAACATTTCCGTAAAACGTGATGAATAACGCTTTGAAGACTCCGATGCACCCGTTCCTTCTGTTATTGAGCCGCCTAAAAAGCCCAGCTTACATTCGGTTTTGCCAGATAAAAATTCTCCAAATTTCATATTATATTTATCCTTTCCCGGTAAAATTAACCCATATTTTCGGGAAGCTCTTTGCCTGCCAGTATATGAAAGTGCAAATGCTTAACAGACTGTTTAGCATCTTTACCGTGGTTTGTTATAATTCTGTATCCGCTTTCGGATATTCCTGTTTTTCTTGCTATTTCAGGTATCTTCGAGAATATATACGCTACAATACCGCAATTTTCATCTGTAATAAAATCGGCGGATTGTATATGTTCTTTCGGAATTACAAGCAAATGCACAGGCGCCATGGGCGCAATATCCTTAAAGCACAGTATTTTATCATCCTCATAAACTATTGACGACGGTATATCACCTTTTATTATTTTGCAAAAAATGCAATCGTTCACAACAATTACCCTCTTCCTTGAAATTCGCTATCGCTTCGGCAAAATAAACAAAATTAATAATACAGCATAAAAATAACATTATCATTAATTCTTCCTTAAAAAGCAACAATTAATAATTGCACTTCAATAAAATATTTCTTGAAAATCGATAACATCCGTTTTATTATATCACACTGTCGAGCAAAAATCAACGTTTCAGAATGAATTATTCGTGTTTTCTCTTAAATTTCTCACTGGATGCGCAGTCAAACAAAAGCTATTGGCAACGATCAAGCCCTGCAAATAAGGATTTAGACGTTTCTCGATGACTTTGAAAAAGCCTCGTCTGCGGAGCGCAAATGTCCGTCACCTCGATAACTGTTTCTCCTTCTGCAGGCTTGCGGTTTTCGTTGCTTTCCGTATGCGCGAGCATGGTCGGTGAAAATTTGCGGAAATGATCGCATTTTGCTTGACAAATTTTGAATTTCTCAGGACTCGTCATCATTTTCGCTATATTCCAATATATCTCCCGGTTGACATCTCAGCACCTCACAGATCGCCGCAAGTGTGGAAAATCGTATGGCACTGATATGTCCGTTTTTCATCTTGGACAAATTAACATTTGCCACACCGACCCTTTCCGACAACTCGTTCAAACTGATTTTTCTGTCCGCCATTACTCGGTCAAGCCGCAATACAATATGTCCCATAGCAGCAAACTCCTTACAGCGTTTCGTCCGACTCTTTCTGGAGCTGAACACCGTAGCGGAATACTGCCACAAGGCACATGGTTACGGCAAAAGTAACCAGTATACCCCATTGGATAGAAACACCTACATTCATTCCCGCGGACAAAAAACGTACAGCGAGAGTCTCTCCGACGCTTGCAAAGACGGCAACGGGAAGCAATGAATAGCCGAACATTTGCAGCTTGGAAACAAAATCCGTGCAGAACGGCGACTCACACACAGAAAGCGCTTTGAAAAGCTTTTGCAGCATTAGAAATGTGGCAGCAACAGAAGAGGCAAACAGTGTAGCAAAAATAAGCAGCATCACCAAATCCGAGGAACGGTATTCTGCCGGCGAGGATTTTGCGTCAATGATTTTCGCGCTTCCATCGGAACGAAGCATTGCAGACGAATACGACTGATTAAAAAAATTCAATTCCGTATTGAACTCTGTGTTCTCAGTAGGGAAAGTTTTACTTTCGGCGTCGTCTTTCATCATAGCAGACGGATCTTTGTCGGTTGCATAGGAAAAGCTCTTGACAAGCATACTCCACACGGATGAAAAGCTGCTTTCGTTGATTTTGAATTCAGCATGATTTGTGACAGTGACCTTAACAGCATCCTTAGGAAGTGTCGCGGCATAAATCAATGCCGCACCGATTAATAAAGTAAAGATGATTGCGGCAATCAGCAGGATTGTCATTACAATTCCTCCTATCTTACCAAAACGGTTGACTTTTGAGAGAGTTTTAGCATTCATTAGAATACCTCCATACGTAAAACATAAATTATTTAACGATTATCGTTATGGATATATTATACACTATAAATTGCTTGTTGTCAAGAGGATATTTAATGTTTTTCGTAAAATATTTTATGTACAGTATT
>CAJLXE010000157.1 GCA_905210525.1 uncultured Clostridia bacterium
TCTCCCTGTACCGGTACCGGCACTATTATTATTTCCGTATTTTTTGCTCTTCTCCCCGTTACGCTTATTATATCTCTTACCGCCGCACCCGTGGGAGATGTAAGCACGGCTATACGTTTAGGATACTGAGGAACAGCTTTTTTCACATTTTCATCGAACAATCCTTCTTCCTGAAGCTTGTTTTTCAATTTTTCAAATTGTTCATAAAGCCTGCCCGTTCCCTGTTCGCTCATGCCGTACACATACAACTGATATGCGCCGTCACGCACGTAAACAGACGCCGTTGCCGCCACTGTGACAAACATACCGTTTTTAGGCTCAAATTTAAGGCGGCAATTATAATTTTTAAAAAAAGAACAATTTATTTTTGATTTCTCGTCTTTAAGCGTAAAATATATATGTCCCGACTGATGTCTCTTGTAATTGGATATTTCTCCGCTTACATTCACCATCTGAAGCAGTATGTCGTTTTCAATCAATCTTTTCGCATATTCGTTAAGCTCCGAAACCGTCATCGAATCCGTCATTGCGTACCCATGCCTTTCCTTAGGTATGTACTTTATTTTATTGCGTGTTCGGCATTATAATATCTCAAGCCTATCAATGCTGTTCCTACCGCATTATCCCTGCAAAGCTCCGGCTGTGCAAAGTGCAGCTTTACATCTTTAAGTTCATCCGATTTTTCCGTTATATTGCGTATTATCTTATTAGACGCAACACCTCCCGCAAGCAAAACATCGCATCCCGGCTTAGTATTAAAACCTATCCACTTTGCAAGAAGTCTGCCCGTATATTCAAAAAGACTTGACGCAATATCTTCTTTTGTATAAATATCACAGGCATCCGAAAACTGTTTTTCCGCACCTGACAGGCTTATGGCGCCGTCATAAAGCTTTAACTTGGGTACAAAAACAGGTTTTCCGTTATTTGCAGCAAGCTCAAGCTCCTTTCCTGCCGGAAAATCAAATCCGAGCTTTACTCCGATTCTATCTATAAGTTTTCCGAAGCTTATATCGCTCGTTGCAGATACAATGTTTATATCAAATCCCGTTTGCAGAGGATTTACTCTCAGCAATTCGGTAGTTCCACCCGAAAGATGAAGCGCATAAAATTCTCTGTTGAAAATGCCGCTTGACGCCGCCATTATATGGTTTTCCTGATGTGTCGTTTCGTAGTACGGCACATTCAACGCAGCCGCTATTGATTTTGCCGTACAGACTCCGGCCTCAAAAACAGGCATATACGAGCCTTCCATCGGACGCGGTTTAGCACTTACGCAAACGCCTTTAATCCGAAAATCTTCACTCCCGCAAAGCTTTTGAATAACCGTCGGCAAATTTTTTATATGAAAGAAAAGGGCTGTCGATTGCCTCAGCCCTTTTTCACCTTTTTCGGGTGATAACATTATCAATTCATATTTAACACATTCTCCGTTATCAACACATACCGCCGCGGCAGATGTGGTATAACAGCTTGTATCAATACCGAGAATTACGTTCATGTTCAACCGATTTCCTTCAATTTTTTGTAATAAGACGAAAGAACACCGTTTACAAAAGCCTTGGATTTTTCCGTACCGTACTTTTTCGCTATCTCGACAGCCTCATTAATGCTGACTTCCGGCGGTGTTTTATCCTGCATATAAGTCATTTCAAAAATACCGTACCTCAAAACGGAAACATCAACCTTTATAAGTCTTTCTACCGTCCATCCTTTGGCAAATTCGGATATAATGCTGTCAATTTCCTTTTTATGCTCTTTTACACCGTTCACGACAGTTTCTATATATTTTCTGTCTGCCGGAGAAAGATTAACGGGGTTGGCTTTTTCTTCCTCATCATTATCCGTATTGTCGTCATCCATTGTATGATACTGTCTGACTGTATCATCTATATCCACATCTATGCGGAATTCCGTCTGAAACAGTATCATAAACGCCACTTCGCGTACTTCTCGTCTTGTCATTTTCGTAACCATGCTTTGCTTATAAATACAAAATTATAATACAAACGCATTCTTTCTGTTATGTGATATTAATGTCAATGTCCCTGTTAAAATTCTGTATCAAGAGCCGACTCATTCTTTGTCCATGATACCCGGTTCAGTAGCTGAATTCACGTTTTCTACCGTCAAATCAGCGTCAACAGCTTTAGCCTTTACATCCGGATCAACGCCGTCTGCCGATACTTCTTCGCCGAAAACAGCGTTGTCCTCAACGGGCTTTGTAAGCAATATTTTAGCGTGAGTAGATGCATATGCATCTGCTGTTTTTTCGTTGAGCTTTTTTTCATCCTGACGTTTTGCCGCAGATATTTTCTTTCTCTCATTTACAGTGTCTATATTTTTATATTCTGTTGCAACAAGCTTTATCTTGTTAACGGTAACTCCGGTATGCTGCTCCGTAAACGTTTTTGTAAAATCCTTAACTTCATTTAAAAGCGTGGGAATAACAATTCCCGTAGGAACAGCAACTTTTGCAAAAACGTCAATCCCGGAATCATTTACGGTAATATTGATTTTTACGTCCTTTATATCATCAAAATTAACCATGGCAAGCTTTATTGTATTTTCTATTGCCGTTATGGAAACAGAAATCTCGCCGTCATCGCCTTTATCAATGGTATAAGCCGGAACTTTGTTTTTCTTGGGTCTTACAAATAAAAGTTTCAATGCGACAGCAAATAATATAATTGCAAAAGCAAACAGAGCAATAACAGTAAGCGCGTCTGTTTTTATGCCCAACAGGAATGCCGTTATATCGGATACAGCTATAACATCGACAGCAAGCAATACACAACCTGCGGCTATGGCTGTCAAAAACAATCCTACAATTATAAATATTATTCTGTCAACGACTTTCATTTTTTAGCGTCCCCTTTTTGTTCCTTTTTAAATACAAGATCTGCAACCGTAACATCTACTTTTGATACCGACAAACCCGTCATCGTCTGAACCGCAGCTCTTATTTTATCCTGAACTTCACAGCACAATTCCGAAATATTTTTGCCGTATTCTATCGAAACCGTTATGCCTACCGCGACCATTCCGTCCTGAACGTCAATCTTTATAGCTTTTGTTATGTTTTTTGCGTTTGATCTGTCGATAAATGCCTCAGGAAGTCTGTTGTCTATAAAAATTCCCGGGATATCGCAAAGTGCCATACCTGCTATTACCGATATTACATCATTGGCAATTCTAACTTCGCCGTTTCTGTTTGCCTGATTCTCCGATGCTACTGTTTTATCTGTCATAATATAAATCTCCTCACCTAATACAATAAATCTATATATAAATAGTTGCGTTAATGCGTTATATGATTAAAGTTTATCCGTTTTCACATACAGATTAACTTATAATATAATTATAACACATTTTACAATATATATCAACCATATTTAATGCGGAAAAAGCAATAATAACCCGATATTACCATTGTGACCGGAAATATTTTCGGTTCGGTCAATCGACGATTTTTCCCACATTATCAAAAACATATTTAGGTCTGTATGCGAATTTTTCCATTCCCGAAATAGTCGTTACGCCGCTGAGCACAAGAATGGTATCAATCTCTGATTCTATTCCGGCAACTATGTCCGTATCCATTCTGTCTCCGACAATCGCAGTGTCCTCGACATTTTCGTCAAGAAGCTTTACTGCATGGCGCATCATAAGCGGATTCGGTTTTCCTATGCAATATGCCGTTTTTCTCGTAGTAAGTTCTATCGGAGAAAGAAGGGCTTTTGTGGCAGGAACTATTCCCGAATCCATAGGACTTGTGACATCGGGATTTGTTCCTATGAGTTTTGCACCGTTGAATACCAATCTTACCGCTTTTTCTATTTTTTCATATCCATATGAACGTGTATCGCCTACAACTACGTAATCCGGATTTACATCATTCATTGTTATGCCCACCTGATAAAGCGCATTTATAAGACCTGCCTCGCCTATTGCATACACTGTACAGCCCGGGTGCTGTGTGGCAAGAAACTTTGCGGTTGCAATAGCGCTTGTATAAAAATGTTCTTCCCCGACAGATACTCCCAATCTTTCCAGCTTTTGCTGCAATTCTCTGGGTGATCTTTCGCTGCTGTTTGTCAAAAACAAATACTTTTTATTTTCAGACTGCAACCATTCAATAAATTTCGTTGCGCCGTCAAGTAATTTATTTCCATGATACAACACACCGTCCATATCGCATATAAAAGCCTTTTTGTTTTTCAATGATTCCAACATATGTAAACTCCTTAATAAGATTTTCTGATCGTAATTATTTAACTTCTCCGATACTTCAATTATATGTGCTAATTATACCACACAACTCACAAATTTTAAAGATATTTATGTAAAGAGGAAGAAAAATAGATGTTATGATACAATTGATGGGTGACAAAAAAGAAAATGATCTCAAAATATGATA
>CAJLXE010000158.1 GCA_905210525.1 uncultured Clostridia bacterium
TATTTTAGGTTTTGTAGCCAATGCTCTGAGTATTTCAAGACGTCTTTGTGCGCCGTAGGGAAGATTTCCTGCGGTAGTTTTAGCAAGATTCTCCATACCGAATATGCTGAGGAGTTCATAAGCCTGTTCCTTAAGAAGCTTTTCGTTTTTTCTGTATCTCGGAGTGTGAAACAGTGCGTCGAAAAGATTTTCTTTTACAGAGCCGCCGAGACCTACTTTAACGTTGTCTATAACGCTCATTTCGTTAAAAAGACGTATGTTCTGAAATGTTCTTGCAATACCCATTTTATTTATTTCGTAAGGTTCTTTGCCTGCCGTGGATTCACCGTCAAGCAGTATTGCTCCTCTTGTAGGACGATATACGTTTGTAAGCAAGTTGAATACGGTAGTTTTGCCTGCGCCGTTAGGACCGATCAGTCCGGCGATTTCGGTTTTACCTATTGTAAGCGTAAAATTATCGACCGCTTTAAGTCCGCCGAAGTCGATTCCGAGATTTCTTACATCAAGGACGGGCAGTTTATCGACATCTCTTTCCGGGATAAGCGTATTGGATGGAGGAACAACCATTTTTGTTTTGGGGTAATTTTTATTGAAACCGCTCATTCGACTTTTCCTCCTTTTTTATCTCTTTTATTTTTGAAATATACGAGAGTGTTTTTTATATTAAGCTTTGCACGCAGAGATGCAAACTGAGGTGCGGAATTGAACAACATCATCAGAATCAGGAGCAGAGAATATATAAGCATTCTGTAATCGTCAACTGCTCTGAGTGCTTCCGGGAGCACCTTGAGTATTATAGCCGCAATGACAGAGCCTCTGATGCTGCCCATACCTCCGAGAACAACAATAACGAGTATTTCTATTGACATGTTGAAATCGAATTTAGCGGCTTTTATAATTGAAAGGCTGTGTCCCCAAAGTACGCCCGCAATGCCTGCAATGAAAGCGGAAAATGCAAAAACCATAAGCTTGTAGTATGTTATATTTATTCCTGTTGCACTTGCGGCGATTTTATTATCTCTTACTGCGGTGATAGCACGACCGTGTTTACTTTTTGCAAGATTTATTACCAGTATTACAGCGATTATTACTGCGGCTGCGGCATACGGAAGCAATGTTTTCGGCGTGGAGTATATAGGTTTTGTGTCATATCCGATTGCACCGCCTGTAAAGTCGAGGTTGATTATTACGTTTTTGACTATTTCACCGAATGCCAATGTAACTATTGCGAGATAGTCGCCGTTGAGTCTGAGTACGGGAACGCCTATTATTACACCGAATATTGCGGCAACCAGACCGCCGAATATCATAGCAAGGGGGAGCCGTATATAAAGAGGTAATTCTGTGGCTTGCAGGAGTGCAACAGAGAGCATACTGCCGGAATAAGCGCCAACGGACATGAATGACGCATGACCCAAAGAGAGTTCTCCGAGAAAACCGACAACAAGGTTTAACGATATTGCCATAAGTATATAGCACGAAATCGTGATGACCATATTAGTCATTTGTTTGCCTGCCGTGTCTGTATAAATCA
This sequence comes from uncultured Clostridia bacterium, assembly GCA_905210525.1. Classification (GTDB taxonomy): domain Bacteria; phylum Bacillota; class Clostridia; order HGM11327; family HGM11327; genus SIG351. The sequence goes on from CAJLXE010000158.1 coordinate 1,535, forward strand.
AGGTTGAATATACAGCATAGAATGCAACGACTATGTATAATGTAATGGCATCTTTGCCGAAAAGTTTTTTGGAGACCGGTGTTTTATCGATATTTTTGTTTATCTGAGTCTGCATATTTTTACACCTTCTCTCTTATTACTTTGCCCAAAAGACCGGTGGGCTTTATTATGAGTACTAATATAAGCACTCCAAAGACTACGGCGTCGGTAAACTGTGTTGATATGTAAGCCATGGACAGCTTTTCAATTACACCAAGTAATATACCTCCGAGCATTGCGCCGGGTACAGAACCTATTCCGCCGAAAACCGCTGCGGTGAACGCTTTTATACCGGGCATGGAACCTGTGGTAGGTTTTATGTAGGTATATGAAATGCCATAACACAAGCTGGCAAAAGCGGCAAGAACAGAACCTATGGCAAACGTTATTGATATTGTTCTGTTTACATTTATGCCCATAAGCATAGCTGCATCTTTATCTTCGGAAACCGCTCTCATTGCTTTGCCGAGCTTTGTTTTGTTGATGAAAAATGTAAGAGCTACCATTATTATAACGGTAAGACCGAGTGTGAGCAATGTTTCGCCTGTAATGGTTATAGAACTGCCAAGATGTATTGCGGGTATGTTGAAGAGAGAGGGAACGCTTTTGGGTTCGGAGCCGAATATAAGCAAGGCTACATTTTGCAGAAAGTAGCTTACTCCTATTGCGGTAATCAGAACAGAAAGAGAAGATGCTCTTCTGAGGGGTCTGTAAGCGAGATATTCTATTATTATACCGAGCAGTGCGCATGACGCAACACTTATTAATATACCGGTTACGGGGGCGCAATGCGCAAGTGCGACGGATGAATAAATAACATAGGCACCTACCATTATTATATCACCGTGAGCGAAATTGAGCATTTTTGCTATACCGTAAACCATTGTATAACCTATTGCTATCAATGCGTAAATACTGCCGAGACTTATGCCCTGTATCAAGGTTACTATTAATTTTGTCACTTTGTTTACCTTTCCCGAAAAAATGATTGAGTATTTATTACAGTTTAAAGCGTTTTTAACAACAAAACCCACATACACTCACTTTCTCATCATTGAGAGCCAGCGGATGTATGCAGGTTTTTATTAAAAACCGTGCCGAATAATCAATCTACAACAACTGTTTTTCCGTTTTCGATTCTGAGTATTTTAGGCGTTTTGATTGTTTCGCCGTTTTCAGTCCATGTCATTTTACCTGTCGTGCCTTCAACTTCTATTTTGGTCATTGCCGCAATGAGTTTGCTGTTGAAGTCTTCAGTTTTCATATCAACTGCATTTTCGGAATTGATTCCGGCTTCTTTAACAGCCGCCATCATTGAATAGATTACATCGTAACCGTCAGCTGCGAACTGATCCGGTATTTTGCCGTATTTGGCATTGTATGCATCGACAAAATTCTTTGTTATGCTGTCTGTGCTGTCTGCATAGAACGGTGTGAGCAGGAGAACGCCCTCGGCGTCTTTAACGTTATCGCCACACTTTACTATAAGACCGTCAAGACCGTCCGCACCGAACCAGCCGATATCAAGAGACATCTGAGCTGCCTGACGAAGTATTTTTGCGGCGTCTGCTGCGTAAATAGGCATAAATACGAGCTCGGCTCCGCTGTTTTTGATTGCAGTAAGCTGTGTTGTGAAGTCTGTGTTCGTGGATTCCGTAAAAGTCTGTGTTGATGTGATTTCAATGCCGAGTTCAACGGCTTTCTTTGTGAATGTTTCAACATTGCCTACGCAGTAATCGTTGCCGTTGTCATAAAGGATAGCTACCTTGCTTGCAAGGTTTTTATCTTTTATTGTCTGAGCGGCAATTTCGCCCTGTTGAGGATCGTTGAAGCAAAGTCTGAAAGCGTTCTTCTCGCCTATGCAGTCCAAAGCGGATGCAGATGCGGAAAGAATGAGAATACCGTCTTCTTTTGCGGCAGCGACAACGTCTTTTGTTTCGCCGGAAAGAACTCCGCCCATTGAGATTTTCATACCGTCATCCATGAGCTTTCCGTAACCTGCAACGGCTTTTTCACCGCTTGCCTCGGAATCGGCTTCCAGAAGCTTTAATTCAAATCCGTTGAAGCCTCCGTTTTTGTTTATCTCTTCAACTGCAAGCAGAGCGCCGTTTCTTACGCTGATGCCGTAGTTTGCGTTTTCGCCGGTAAGAGGTCCGATAAAACCGATTTCGAGGATAACTTTGCCGTCATCCGTTTTTTTCCATGTTTCTTTTTTGCCGCAGCCCGTAAAGCATGTAACTGCCAATGCCAAAACAAGAACGGCTGCAAAAATCTTTTTCGCGTTGATTTTCATGTTAAACCCTCCTTAATGATTTTGCTTGAAAAACAATATTTATATATCATGCAAGATCAAAGCAATAATCTTGCAGATTTATCCTTTAAAATTAAGTACATTTTATCATAAATCGGATATTTTGTCAATATATAAATGAAAATACAAGCGCGGTATGACAAAAAAATCCAAAATTCGGTGTTGCAAAAAAAACGATCCTGTGTTATAATATGCGTTGGAATAACACACACATCTTCATATGCTTGTCGTGCCGTTTTTGCGGTTATAAGCTGGGACGAAGATGGAGGAAAAACGAGGAGGATTTATTATGTCAGTTATTTCGATGAAACAGTTGCTTGAAGCGGGTGTTCATTTCGGTCACCAGACAAAGAGATGGAACCCCAAGATGAAGCCGTATATATTTACGGACAGAGGCGGTATATATATAATCGACCTGCAGAAAACCGCAAAGCTTGTTGAGAAGGCTTACGAATTTGTAAGAGGCGTTGCTGCAGAGGGCGGCAAAGTTCTTTTTGTAGGAACAAAGAAGCAGGCTCAGGAATCCGTTGAAGA
>CAJLXE010000159.1 GCA_905210525.1 uncultured Clostridia bacterium
GTAGCCTCATTTAGCCCTGAGTATGCGTATTTTACAAGGCGTCAAGGTTTCAAAAATAAAACATAAGTATATTCAGGAGGAATAGCATGAGTACATTCATGGCTAAGCCGCATCAGGTTGAACAGAAGTGGTATGTGATAGATGCTGAAGGCAAGACTCTCGGCAGAGTGGCTTCGGAAGCAGCGTCCATTTTGAGAGGAAAGAAAAAACCTATATATACGCCTCATGTTGATACAGGCGATTTTGTTATCGTTATTAATGCAGAAAAGGTTATTTTGACCGGTCATAAGCTGGATGACAAAATGTACAGACATCATTCCGGTTATCTCGGCGGATTGAAAGAGATGACATACAGAGAATTGTTTGCTAAAAAGCCCACAATGCCTATATATCTGGCAGTAAAGGGTATGTTGCCTAAGAGCAGCTTGGGAAGAAAAATGCTTACGAAGCTGAAAGTATATGCGGGTTCTGAGCATAACCACCAGGCACAGAAGCCTGAACTGTGGCAGTTCTAATTGGTTAAGGAGAAACACTATGGCAGAAGTAAAATATTACGGTACAGGCAGAAGAAAAAAGGCGATTGCTCGTGTATATATTATGCCGGGCACCGGAGCTATAACGATAAATAAGCGCAGCATTGATGATTATTTCGGTTTGGAAACATTGAAGCTCATCGTAAGACAGCCGTTGGTTGCAACAGGCCTGAACGATAAGTACGATGTTAAAGCAACAGTTGTCGGCGGTGGATTTACAGGTCAAGCCGGCGCAGTAAGACACGGCATTGCACGCGCATTGTTGCATTGCGATGAGAGCTACAGAGCAGTTCTTAAGAAATCAGGCTTCCTTACAAGAGATCCTCGTATGAAGGAAAGAAAGAAGTACGGCTTGAAGGCTGCAAGAAGATCACCGCAGTTCTCAAAACGTTAAACAATTTTGTTTTCAATCCCCGGGAAACTTATTTCCGGGGATTTATTTATATACAAATTTGATTTTTTGAGCTTAATTATAGGATTGATTATTGAAGTATATGCTTAAAAACCGATTACTGTTACAATGGAGAAATTTATATGAAACTGAAAATAGGCGAGCCTGAACTTATATACTGTGCGCCTCTGAATGAAGCGACTTCAAAGTGGGGAGTTTATGCAATTCCGCGGATGTGGCGCAATTATACCGGCGAATTGGTTGTGAGGATAAACGGAGAACAGGATAACGGATTTACAACGCAATGCTTGCCAAATTTATATTTCGTATCAAGAGATAACGGCAAAAGCTGGCAGGAAGAAAAAGACGGAGAAAAGATTTATGATATAAATTTTATAAACGGAGTCGATTCGCCGTTTGTACGTCTGAAAAACGGAAAGATTGTAGGTGTTCGAAAAAAACACGGATTAAAGCCCATAACGGAAATAACGCTTGAAAAAGAATTTGCTCTCCCGTGCGGTTCCGCAATAGCCCACACGTATAAATACGGCGCTATACCGAAGTCTTGTGCCGGCGCGGAACTGTTTGAATATCAAAACGGACAGGCAATTTTCAAGGATATAAAATATGACTTTCCCGAACGCGAAGTCATGGTGTTCGCAAAAGGATTTACAGGCAGTCACTATGAAGATATGCCCGAATATATTGACGCTAGCATATTTTCTTATCCGTATTTCAGCGGCATTACACAGCTTGACGATAAAACTCTGGTAGCTGTTACTCACGGTCAGACGCCGTCTGTTTATGACAGACAGTGCGAGGACTGTTATCTTATTGCATCGGAGGATGGCGGTATAACATGGAAATACAGAAGCACCGTTGCGAGTGATCCTACGCTTCCGTTCGGTTGCTGCGGAGACGGCAGTGAAATATCACTTGCAAAAACATCAAACGGCAATCTTTTATGCGCTATGCGAACAGACATGAGCATAGACGGATTTCCGGCAGATACGCTTTTGTGCATATCACACGACTGCGGATATACATGGTCAAAACCGCTTAGAATTGCGGATTCAAGCGTTACGCCACACGTTATTGCTTTGGATGGAGGCATAGCGGTTCTGGTCTACGGACGTCCGGGGGTACACTTCAGGGTTTCGGAAGATAACGGGATGACATGGAGTGATTCGTATCCGATAATAGGCAAGACTTTGCAGGAGGAACTTGAAAGCGGCAAAAGTTACATGGACGCAAAATATGGGGATACAAGCAGTTACAGCAATACGTTTGTTGAAAAAATTTCCGAGAATACAGTCCTTATTTTGTATAATGACATGAAGTATGATTGCGGAGACGGCAAAAAACATAAGGCAACTCTTGTGCGTACAGTTACGGTAACTGCTGATTGAAAAATTGTATAAAAACGGCATTTGCGCAACAAAATACCGCAGGCAAAATAATTTATTGACGGACACGGACTTGTGTGGTAAAATATAATAGAAGGAAATTTGAAATAAACTGAAAGGTTTGAATATTGCAGTGAAAATTGTTATTAAAGTGGGTACGTCCACTCTTACGCACAGTACAGGTTGCCTTAATATACGCGCTGTGGAAGAACTTTGCAAGGTTCTCAGCGATCTGAAAAATGCGGGAAATGAAATAATTCTTGTTTCATCGGGAGCTATCGCCATGGGGATAGGTAAGCTGTCACTTAGCGGACGACCGGCGGATATGCCGACAAAACAAGCTGCGGCGGCAGTCGGACAGTGCGAGCTTATGTACGTGTACGACAAACTGTTTTCTGAGTATAATCATACTGTCGCACAGATTCTTATTACAGGTTCTGATGTTCAGCATAAAGACAGATATGAAAATTTCAGTAATACAGTCAACCGCTTGCTTGAACTCGGAGCGTTGCCTGTTATAAATGAAAACGATACTGTTGCAACGGAAGAAATTTCCGTGGGCGATAATGATACGCTTGCCGCAATAGTTGCGGTCAGCATAAATGCACAGCTGCTTGTCCTTTTATCCGACATAGACGGATTGTATACGGCGGATCCTCATAAAGACAAAAATGCAAAGCTCATTGAGAATGTTGACTGCATTACCGAAGAAATACTTGAACTCGGCGGAGGAAAGGGAAGTGCACTCGGAACGGGCGGCATGAAAACAAAGCTTCACGCGGCTCAGATATGCATGGAAAAGGGATGCGATATGATTATTGCAAACGGTTCAAAACCGAGCTTGCTGTATGATATCATGGACGGCAGAAGCATGGGCACAAGATTTGCTTGTAAAAAATAATATCTCGGAGAATATATATGACTACTTTTGAAATTCTGGAACGCGCGAAAAAAGCGAAGCGTAATATAAATTTTTCATCCGAACAAAAAAATTCCGCTTTATATGCAATGGCAGAAGCTCTCGAGCAAAATGAAGACAGCATATTGGCGGCAAATGCGCTTGACGTTGAAGCGGCAAGACAACAAATGAATTCGGTGATGATAGATCGTTTGCAGTTAAATCATGCGAGAATAGAAGGCATGGCAAAGGGAATAAGGGATGTTGCCGCACTGCCGGATCCTGTCGGTAAGGTTCTGAACAGGGTTGAACGCGATAACGGCCTTGTTATAGAAAAAGTCCGCGTGCCTATGGGCGTTGTGGCGATTATATACGAGAGCCGTCCGAATGTTACATCCGATGCGGCGGCACTTGCGCTTAAAAGCGGAAACGTTGTTGTGCTCAGGAGCGGCAAAGAAGCATTCCGTTCTGCCGATGCAATAGTAAAGGCAATGCGGCGAGGACTCGAAAAAGAGGGATTTGATCCTGATATAGTGAATCTTGTTCAGGATACGTCGCGCACAAGCGCCAATGAGCTTATGACGGCAGTCGGATATGTTGACCTTCTTATTCCGAGAGGCGGAGCAGGGCTTATAAAGGCGTGCGTTGAAAATGCAAAAGTGCCGTGTATTGAAACAGGTACGGGAATATGTCATGTATATGTTGATAAATATGCGGATTTGGACATGGCTTTGAACATAATAAATAACGCAAAAACAAGCAGACCTTCCGTGTGCAATGCAGAAGAAGTTTGTATTGTGCATAAAGATGTTGCCGAGGAGTTTTTACCGAAGCTCAAGGAAAAGCTTGTCGACAAGAGAATTGCCGAAGGCAGGACGCCTGTGGAATTGCGTCTTGATGAAAGAGCATACGGAATTGTTACGGGAACGCTTGCCGGTGAAAATGATTTTGATACGGAGTTTCTGAATTATATTCTGGCAGTAAAGGTTGTAGACAGCATAGATGAAGCTATAGAACATATTGCGGTTCATTCCACACATCACAGCGACGCGATTGTAACGTCAGACGAAAGCAATGCAAAGCTTTTTATGACGCTTGTGGACAGTGCGGCAGTATATGTGAATGCGTCTACGCGTTTTACGGACGG
>CAJLXE010000160.1 GCA_905210525.1 uncultured Clostridia bacterium
TGCAAGCTCCCGCGCCTGAATATCGCCGTCCCGTACAAGAGGCCGCAAGCTCCAACCGCCTCTGTAACGGCTGTCGTCCTTTGCGTGTCGCACAAAATATATGGTTTTGTCAGCGGCAACGTTCATAATATTATATTGTCTTCAGACAGTTCTGCGTAAAGACATTCCTTTCTTCCGATTGAAGTATTGAATACTTCGGATACATATGTACCTGTGGATACATATTGTACCTGCGGATACATATGTGTCGGATTAATTATACCACGGTTTTAAAAAAAATAACAGCCCTTGAGTCGAATTTATGTAAAAACACATATTTGTGTCATACCTGTATTGCACACCGTCATATAATGCAGTATAAAAAACAAATCATAAGCGAGGCTTGGAACTGCAATGAAAAAATTTACGTTACCGCAAAAGGAAGAAATTAAAGAAACTCTGATAAAAGCAAAAAATCTGTTTCTTTCGCCGACTGTTACGCTGTGTATTCTGCTTGTAATGAGCATAATACTTACGAATATAAGTGAAAATTATATAAGTGCGTCCAAGAACAGGCTTGTACCTATATATTCGGTGGAAAGAGACGACAAATGTATTGCTCTTACGATTGATGCCGCGTGGGGAAATCAATATACGGAAGAGATAATAAATATTCTCGATAAATATAACGTAAGAATAACGTTTTTTACCGTCGATTTCTGGGCAAAGGAATATCCCGACGACATAAACGCACTGAAGCTTCACGGTCACGAAATAGGCAATCATTCCGCAACTCATCCCGATATGGCAAAGCTTTCAAAAGAAAAAATAGAAAAAGAACTGCTTACAACATGGGAAACGCAAGTTAAATATGCCGGCAGCAGCGCCGTAAGACTGTTCCGCGCTCCGTACGGCAGCTATAACAATACGTTGATAGAAACGTGTTCCGAATACGGATTTCAATGCATACAGTGGGATGTTGACTCAATAGACTGGAAAGAAGGCGCAAAGCCTCAGGACGTAATAAACAGGGTTCTGACCAAAACAAAGCCGGGCTCCATAATACTGATGCACAACAATTCTGCGGTAATAACACAGGTTTTGCCGGTTGTACTGGAAAAGCTTATTGCCGAGGGCTATACGTTTGTTCCCGTATCACAGCTTATATATAAGGGCGATTACACCATAGACGCAAACGGTGTACAGCATAGATCAAATTAAAGAAAGGGCGGGCATATCCGCAAAAGTACAATGGAAATGTTAACGAACAGAATTGATATAGCAGGAAAGATAACAGGCGGAATAACATTATCGCACACAGTGTTTGAAGAAAGATTTTTTTCATCGTTTATGGAAATAAAACGTCTGAGCGGTAGCACAGATATTATCCCCATAACCATTCCGGAAAAAATCATAATAAACAGCGGTTTGTCGGACGGAGCGTTTGTTCGTATGGACGGTCAGCTCCGTTCCTACAATTACTATCTGAAAGTAAATAACCTTGACGAAAACAGGCGCAGTAAACTTGTTGTAACTGCATTCTGCAAGTCCGTATTTCCGTTTGACGGATACATAAACGATGTTCAGCTTGACGGTTTTGTATGCAAAAATCCGGTGTACAGATCAACGCCTTTCGGCAAGCAGATAACCGATATTCTTGTGGCGGTAAACAGGAATTACGGTAAATCTGATTACATACCGGTTATATTCTGGGGAACAAATGCCCTCAAGGCGGCAGATTTGCAGATAGGCTCGCATATAAGCATATCCGGCAGAATACAGAGCCGCGAATATGAAAAGCGAATGTCTTCCGGAGAATCCCTGCAAAAAACAACTTATGAAGTATCGGGATTCAAGTTCGAACAAAAGTTTGCATAACAAAACAGGGGGCTGTAAATGTCCCCTGTTTTCCGATGTGTGCTATGATACCCATTATCTGCATACGCACGTATTATAAAACTTTTATTTCTCTTAAAAAAAGTACTTGACAATATCACAATTCGGTTGTATAATACAGCCATACAAGAGCAATGGAGCTGCAGTATCATACTTGCAGGTCCTTTCTTTTTTATACATCCACATAAAAAGCACAAAGATGTGCGGTTTCCGTGTAAACAATCGGACCGCACATCTTTTTTGCAAATAATTAATCAAAGGAAGGTATTGAAAATGCAAGATTTATTGGAATCAGTCGCAGCGGCGGCAAATGAAGTCGGTTTCGGTATATGGTTTCTCATTGGTGCGTCTCTCGTATTCTTCATGCAGGCAGGCTTTGCCATGGTTGAAACGGGATTCACAAGAGCCAAAAACGCCGGCAACATCATAATGAAAAACCTTATGGATTTTTGTATAGGTACGCCGTGTTTTGTATTGCTCGGATTCAGTCTGATGATGAGTGAGAACTATCTGTTCGGATTTATAGGAGTTCCGGATTTACAGATATTCACAAATTTCGGTGAGTTTATAAAAACAAACGCTTCAAGCTTTGTATTCAACCTTGTATTCTGCGCTACTGCCGCAACAATAGTTTCCGGCGCAATGGCAGAAAGAACAAAATTCGCATCCTACTGTATATATTCAGCAGTTATATCCCTCATCATCTACCCCATCGAAGCGGGCTGGGTATGGAACTCTCAGGGATGGCTGGCACAGCTCGGATTTATAGATTACGCTGGTTCTGCCGCAATACATACCGTCGGAGGCACAGCCGCTCTCATAGGCGCTGCAATGGAAGGTGCACGTCTCGGCAAATATAAGCGTGACGCTTCGGGCAAAGTCACAAAAGTAAACGCCATACCCGGTCACGCGCTGACAATAGGTGCTTTGGGATGCTTCATACTTTGGTTCGGTTGGTACGGCTTCAACGGTGCCGCCGCAAAATCAATAACCGAGCTCGGCTCCATATTCCTTACAACAACAATAGCTCCTGCCGTTGCAACAGTCGTTTGTATGCTGTTCACATGGATAAAAAACGGCAAACCGGATGTTTCGATGTGTCTGAACGCATCCTTGGCAGGTCTTGTGGGTATAACGGCAGGCTGCTCAAGTCTTGACGCTCTGGGTTCCATAATAGTTGGTATCGTTTCCGGCATATTGGTTGTTGTTGTTGTTGAATTCCTTGACTTCAAGCTTCACATAGACGACCCGGTAGGTGCCGTAGGCGTTCACTTTGCTAACGGTATATGGGGCACAATAGCGGTAGGTCTCCTTGCAACAGATTCTGCACCTATGGGACGCAACGGTCTTATATACGGTATAATAAAGGGTGACGCCGCAGCAGGTCTTGAACTGTTCGGTGTACAATGTCTCGGCATACTCGCTATTCTCGCATGGACAACCGTATGTATGCTCATAACATTTACAATCATAAAAAAGACAATAGGACTCAGGGTATCCAAAGAAGAGGAAATACTCGGTCTCGACTCCACAGAGCACGGCTTACCGAGCGCATATGCGGATTTCGTACCTGCGGTTGAAAAATACATATCATACGACGATGTTGAGGTGCCTGTTGTTTCGGGCGATGTTCCGATGGCTGAGGCTGTACCCGTTAAAAAGCAAGACTCCTTTGTTGATGACGGCAAGCCAAAGATGACCAAAATAGAAATAATATGTAAAGAGTCCAAGCTTGAATCTCTTAAAAATGCAATGATGAGCATAGGTATTACAGGCATGACGGTTTCGCACGTTATGGGCTGCGGCATACAAAAAGGCCGTCCCGAATACTACCGCGGTGTTATGGTTGAAACAAACCTGCTTCCCAAGATTCAGGTGGATATAGTCGTAAGCAAGGTTCCCGTTTCAAAGGTTATAGATACCGCCAAAGCAGTTCTGTACACCGGACATATAGGCGACGGCAAAATATTTGTTTATGACGTTGAAAATGTTGTGAAAGTAAGAACCGGCGAAGAAGGCTTCAACGCTCTTCAGGATGTAGAATAAAGCTGTTACCTGCCGGAAAAGTCCCGTGTTCCTCAATCAAATAATAAAGATTGTTCAGTCCCCCCTGATACACCATGGGACCGCCCGACAGTTAATATAAAACTCCATACAAATCAAGAACTCCGCAGAATTGAATTTTTGCGGAGTTCTTGGTTTAAAACTTATAGTTTACAGCATTTTTTGCATAATTTCCATTGTGCGTCTGCTGAATGCCGACATTTCATCCGGCGTCAAACGGCGCATATTCATAAGCGCCATATCGTATATCTGCTGTGCAAGCATATCGGAAAGCTCTTTGTCATCGGCTTTCTCCGCAAGCTTTGCAACAAGCTCATTGTTGGTATTCAGTACAAGCTTATATTTTTCCGGGAACAGCTTATCAATATCAAGCTCGCCCTCCATACCGCTCATCTTGTGATGCTCATACATTTCACGTATTCTTCTCGA
>CAJLXE010000161.1 GCA_905210525.1 uncultured Clostridia bacterium
GCCCTTCTTGATATCAAAAGAAATGTCGTCCAGAACGAGCAGGTCGCCGAACTTTTTTGTCAGGTGCTCTACCCTGACCTTTACGTCGTTATTTTCCATGGCGGCTCCTTTCTCACAGGGCAAGGTCGGTGTTGGCCTCTATCGCCTCGCGTATGGCGAGGAATTCCGGGTCAACGTAGTCTCTCGGACGGGGCAGGGGAACGTCGTATATCTGCTTTATCGTCGCCGGGCAGCGGCTCAACAGCACTATCCTGTCGCCGAGGTAGACGGCCTCTTCTATGTTGTTCGTCACGAAGATGACGGTGCGCTTTTCCTTTTCCCAGATGCGCAGCACTTCCTCCTCCATCTGATAGCGCGTCTGCGCATCCAGCGCGCCGAACGGCTCGTCCATAAGCAGAATATCCGATTCCATCGCAAGCGCCCTTGCAATAGCCACTCTCTGCTTCATTCCGCCCGAAAGCTGGTGTATTGAATAATCCCTGAAATCCGTAAGATTTATTATGTCAAGATACCTTTCGGCAATACGGTTTCTCTCCGCGCGCCTGAAGCCCCTTACTCTCAAGCCTACCTCTATATTCTGCTGAACCGTAAGCCACGGAAACAACGCGTTTTCCTGAAACACAAGCGCTCTGTCTCCGCCTACGCCGCTTACTTTCTTATTGTTTATAAATATTTCCCCCGATGTAGGCTTATCAAGTCCCATTATAAGGTTTATAAGCGTTGTTTTTCCGCATCCGGAAGGTCCCACAATGCTTACGAAGTCTCCGTCATCCACATTGAAGCTTACATTTTCAAGAACATCTCTGTTATCATGAACGGTGCGCGTATGTTTATTACTGAATTTTTTACTTACATTGCATATTTCAAGCATAACTTTATCGCCTCACGGAATTTTATTCTGTATATGTTTGTTCCGAGAATACCTCCCCGAGCAATGACAGATCCACAATATTATCGTAATTTATATCTGTTTTTACAATCCCCTGTTCTTTACACAGCGTTACAAAATTCAGGATTGCTTCTTCCGAAACGTTCACATCAAAGTTTATTCTGCCGTAAGCATCGGCAAGCACATCCTCCGAAAGCGACACTCCCGTAAGAAAATTTATTTTACCGTTTACTTTTTCTGCCGCAGACAATAAATCTCCGTTAATTGCGTTCGTTATGCGTATATGCTCTCTCAGAAACGCCTTCACTTCATCTCTGTTGCCCGCGAGATAATCATTTCTCACAACAACAACCGCCACAGGATAGTTTCCTCCGAGAATTTCGTCATAATCAAGCAATACGTTTGCCCCCGCTTCGTTTACAAGTCTCGTTCCCCACGGCTCAGGCACAAGTGCGGCATCTATCTGACCTCCCGCGAGCAGTGCTTTTATGTTCGCATTGGCTTGCTGAACAATTTCCACCGTGCCGCCGTCTTCACAAGCCGAAAGTCCCGCTTCGGCAAGCAACATTCTCAAAATAATGTCCTGTGTATTTCCGAATTGCGGCACCGCAACCTTAAGTCCAGACAGCTGTGAAACCTCTGTAATGTTTACGTCTTTTGCCGTCACGAGAATACTTCCGCCTCCCGCTACTCCCGCTATTATCGTTATTCCGCTTCCCGAAGCCGCATAACCCGTTATAGCCGGAATAGGTCCTATATAGCCTATATCTATGCTTCCCGCACGTATCGATTCCATTTCGGAAGGCCCTGCATTAAACGTATACCAGTTCACATTTACCGAATCACCGAAAGCCTTATCAAAATTTTCATCTGTCATGCCGTATAAAGCCTGAGAATGTGTAATATTCGGGAAACAGCCTATGTTAATGTTTTCTTTTCCGCCGCACGAAGATATAAATACCGTCAGAACGGCAACACACATAAGTGCAAAACATTTTTTGGCAAATCTGCAAAACTTCATTACAGTATGTTACGCAGTTTTATAAAAAACTGCGCCTTTCTATTATACAAAATCACGGCAAAGCCGCAATAAAACGCATTATTCCCGTGAAAAAACCATTTCCGCAATCAAATGCCTTTTACTTTGATAGTATACAATAAATACGCCGTATTGTCAAGCAAACAGTTTCAAAACACATTTTCCCGGAAACAAAAAACTTCCGTTTCTGTCAAAAACGAAAGTTTCTTTATAACCGTTGTATTTCAATATATCCGTCCGATTTATTTCACACTGTACATAACGTCTTCGAGCTTGCGTTTCGGAACGTGCACGATTCCGTTATCGTCCATATAATAAGCAACGCTTTCGTATGCATCCTCGGCAACGCTTTCCTGAGACGGATAACCCAAAGCCACAACATAATTTATCTCGTATCCTGCCGGCATATTTATTATCGACGCAATTTCATCTCTGTCTATTGAGCCGAGTATGCAAGAGCCTATGCCCATTGCCCATGCCGCAAGAACTATGTTTTCTATCGCAAATGCGGCGTCCGCCTCGCAGTTAAGCCGTTTTTGAACGTCTGACATAACAACGATATATGCCGTCGGTTCTTCACCTTCCGCCGGAGCTCCGCGTTTACCGAGAAGCTTCGCCCATCTTGTATGAGGAAATATCTTGCCGCAGGCAGAATGTCCGCTGACAACCGCATATTTAAGCGGCTGAACATTTGCCGCCGCCGGCGCATATCTTGCAAAATCAACAAGCCGTGCCAGATCGCTTTCGGGAACAGGCTTACGGCTGAACTTTCTGATACTTCTTCTTGTTTTGATTATATCGTATATTTCCATATCATCACACCTCCGATTATTTATCCTCACGTCGGTTCAGGCTATTATCGAAAAACTTTCTATGCCTTCGCAGTCGCCTATGACCGCAACTGCCTCCTTTGTTTTGTCCGAAAAAGCCGCTTTTGCCGCCGACTGTATATCTTCCCTGCTTACACTCAGATATTTATTTTTTATTTCATCGCTGTCAAGCTCAATGCCGTACAAAAGACGTTTGCCTCCGCTTGCCATGACCGACATTGTGCTTTCCGATTCAAGCTCCAGAGACGCAATAATATTGCGTTTTGTCCGCATTGTTTCCTGCTCGGTAACGCCGTTTTGCAGAATGTCATATATTTCACTGCGAATCACTGAAATAACCTTGTCCGCATTTTCTGCGGAAAAACCTGTTGACAACGCAAATACGCCGGTAGACAGGTATTCCATTGCTGCGGCATCAACATTATATACCAGACCGTTTTCTTCCCTAAGGCGTCTGAACAGTCTTGACGAGCTGTCGCCGCTGAGTATTCCCGAAAGAAGTATGAATGCATACAAACTTTCATCAAATCTTGCGGCAGACGGATATCCCGCAACAAGCTGAAGCTGTCCTATATCTCTTATTCCGCGGTATATTCCGCCGAAAATGTTTGCCGGAACGGCAATATCCCTCTCAGGCGCAATGCAGGGCTTTACATTCAGAGTTTTTTCGCGTATTATATCGTTTACAATTCTCTCGTCAAAGCGTCCCGCAACCGATACCGTCATATTCTGCGGAATATATCTTCTTCTGTAAAACGCTTCTATCTCATCTCTTGTAAAATTCCTTACGTTTTCGGCACTTCCCAGAACAGGCATACCCACAGGATGCCCTCTGAACATATTTGACATAAGCATTTCCTGTGCCGCATCCTCAGGATTATCCTCCGCGCCCGATATTTCTTCGAGAATAACCTTTTTTTCGTTTTCTATTGCGTCGCCGTCAAAAACGGGGTTAAGTGCTATATCAAAAAGAAGGTCAAGCGCACGTGCAATGTCATCGGCAAGAACCTTTATGTACAGGCAGGTACACTCCTCTGCCGTATAAGCATTGAGTGTACCGCCGAGTTCATCGGATTCTTCCGATATTTGCCGAGCTGTTCTGTTTTTGGTGCCTTTGAACAGCATATGCTCTATAAAATGCGCTATACCGTTGTTCTGCGCCGTTTCGTACACGGAACCGCTTTTTACGAATATTCCTATCGATACCGATTTCATGTACGGCATACCGGTAAGAACCGCTTTCATTCCGTTATCCAATGTATATTTTTGAGTCATAATTTACTTCAACAATTCTCCTACCGTTACAAAGCTTCTTCCGCTCTCTTTTACAAACGATATTATTTCCGGCAACGCCTTTATTGTGTCCGCAGTTGGGTGCGCAAGAATTATCGCGCCGTCATGACAGTTCTTTTTGATGCGTCCTATTATCGCATTAACTCCGTCTCCGCGCCAATCTATGGTATCCACGCTCCACATTATAGTTGTACAGCCAAGGTCGCTTGACGCCTTAAGCGTAGTGTCGTTAAATTCCCCGTACGGCGGTGCAAACAAAATCGGCGCCACTCCGCACTTATCAAATATTGCATTTGCCGATTTCTTGATTT
>CAJLXE010000162.1 GCA_905210525.1 uncultured Clostridia bacterium
TTTCGGGCAAATAATTCCAAAGGAAATTCTTGATATGCCTCAATTCGGCTGTGTCAATGTTCACGCATCGCTTCTCCCGAAATACAGAGGTGCCTCCCCTATTCAGCAAGCCCTGTTTGACGGTGAAACCGATACAGGAATCTCGCTTATGTACATGAATGAAAAAATGGACGAGGGAGACATAATCATTCAGCAAAGCATAGAAATTCTTCCCGAAGACAATGCCGGGACTCTTTTTGAAAAACTCGCGGATATCGGCAAAAACGTGATTGGTGACTATGCCGTTCTGCTGAAAAACGGTAAACCCTGCGGCACGCCGCAAAATGCAGACCTTGCCACTTACTGTAAAAAAATAAACAAAGAGCAAGGAAATATAGACTGGACGCTTGACAGTTACACGATACTGAATACAATACGCGCTATGACACCCTCGCCCGGTGCTTATTCATTTCTTAACGGAAAAAGAATAAAGATATTATCCGCGTGCATATCCGACGGCAATTTTGATGAAAAGCCCGGCAAAATCATATGCAAAGGCAAAAATACACTTACAGTTGTATGCGGTAAAGGCGCACTTGACATAATTATGCTCCAACCCGAGGGCAAATCCGTACAGCATATAAAGGATTTTCTGAACGGATACAAGCTTACTGCCGAAACGGCATTTGAAAGGAATATTTAATGGAAAAGCAATCAAAAGCATCAGACAGAAAACAGTCTTTCGGAAGAAAAAAAGAATTTACAAAATCCGGCAAACCCTCGTATAGCTCGGGTAAAAAATATTCCGATAACAATAACCGTTACGGCGAGAAAAAAACATTTGAAAAATCGGACAGACCTTATAATAAAAGCTCTCGCTCCGAAAACGGCGATAAACGTCGATACGGAGAAAAAACATCATTTTCAAAATCCGGCAACGCTCATTACGGCGACAGAAAAGAATTTGTAAAGTCGGACAGAACATATAACGGCGACAGAAAAATTCAGCGTAACTCATCATACCGCGGCAATGTCGCTTCCGACAATAAAAACTTCAACGGTTCCGGACATTACAACGGTGCGAGAAACGGATTTGCACATAAAAGTGCAGAACGAAGCAACGGTTTTCGTTCGGGTGCCCGTCCGATAAAACGCGAAATCAAACAGACTGAAACAAAAAAGGATAACAACGATATTCTTGATACGAGAATCGAAATAGCTTTGCAGTCTCTTATAGATGTCGAAAAAAACGGCAAATATATAAATCTTGCTTTCAAGCACAACGATAAGCTGGATAAGCTCGAAAAGAAAGACAGGGCCTATGTTATGCGCATACTCTACGGTGTTACGGAAAAAAGCTTCACCGTAAACTGGCTTTTGCAAAAAGTTCTCAAAGAAAAACGCGTTAAACCGTGGCTGAACGCAATACTTCGAATAGGAGTTTATCAGATATATTACATGAGAATAGACGACAAAGACGCCATTGCTCAGGCGAACGCACTTTGCAGAAAGTACGTTTCAGATGAGCTTTGCGGATTTGTTACGGCAGTATTAAATAAACTCAGTGAAAATAAAGATGAATATAACCCTGAGCTTTACAGGTTCAAAACAACAACCGAGCGTCTCTCCGTAATATACAGCTATCCGGAATGGCTTATTGATATGTGGATGGCAGATTACGGTGCAGATACGGTAAATCTGCTGCTTAACAATGATTTTCAAAGAGCTATAAACCTCAGAATATCCTCGAAAGCTTCAAAAGACGATATAATTGCCGAGCTTGACGAAGCAAAAATAAAATATTCCGACGGTATTCTTTACAACACTGTTTCTGTGAGTGATACCGTAAACATAGAATCCCTCAACGCCTACCGCAACGGACTTGTAACGGCTCAAGGTATAGGATCCATGCTCACAGTTGACGTTCTTGACGTAAAGCGGAACTCCTCCGTTCTTGATGCCTGTGCGGCTCCCGGCGGAAAAACGTTTTACATTGCAGAGAAAACCTCCGCAGATACAGAAAGCTGCGACATACATGAGCATAGAGTTGAATTAATAAAAAAAGGTGCGGAAAGGCTTGCTTTGGGAAATATTAATGCAGTTTGCCGTGATATGACCGTTCCCGAAGAAAAATATACGGAAGCTTTTGATAGAGTACTCATTGATGCTCCGTGCAGCGGTCTCGGAATGATAAATTCAAAGCCTGACATAAAAAACAACGCTACTCCGGAGGAACTGGCAGAGCTTGCAAAAATACAGGCAAAGCTTTTGGATGTATGCTCTGCATACGTAAAGCATGGCGGATTGCTCGTGTACAGTACGTGTACCGTGTCAAAGCAGGAAAATGAAATCAACATAAAGAATTTCATTTCTTCGCACAGCGAATTTGAGCTTATCGATATAGATTCGAAAATCCCCGATATGCTGAACTACATCACGGAAGAAAAAACAGTTACCATACTTCCCTCAAAGTATAACGCCGACGCATTTTTTATAGCGGCATTGCGCCGTATATAATCAGTCGGCAGGAAAAACAGTATGGTTGCAAAGAAAGGTATTAATTAAAATAATGAGCAAAAAACTGATATATGACTGTACCTCGGAAGAAATCCGTGAATGGATGGCTCAGGCAGGCGAAAAACCGTTCCGTGCAAAACAGGTATTTGAATGGATATATAAAGGTGCGGAATCGTTTGACGACATGACCAATATAAATAAGGTCCTCCGCGAAAAGCTTGCACAGGATTTCACTCTCGGCGGTGTTACTCTTGTATCGCACTCAGGTTCTGCGGAAGACGGAAGTGAAAAACTGCTTGTAGCGCTTTCCGACGGCAACATGATAGAATGTGTTCTTATGTTCCACGATTACGGAATAAGCCTTTGTGTTTCGTCTCAGGTAGGATGCAAAATGCACTGTGCTTTTTGCGCTACCGGTATGGACGGATATATAAGAAATCTGTCCGCAGGAGAAATAGTGGCACAGGTCATACTTGCAAACAAACTTCTCAAGTCACGAGGCAAAACAAATGTGGCAAGGCTTGTTTACATGGGAAGCGGTGAGCCGCTTGACAATTACGACAACGTGATAAAATCTATAAAAATTTTGCACGAACCCGACGGATTGAATATAGGTTACCGTAATTTTACGCTGTCAACATCAGGTCTGGTAGACGGTATATACAATCTTACGCAGGAGGGTCTCCCCTTAAATCTGTCAATATCGCTTCATGCGCCGAACGATGCACTCAGACGTGAGCTTCTGCCCATTGCAAAAAGATACACAATAGAAGAAATACTCGACGCTGCAAAAAATTATTTCGATGATTCGGGCAGACGCGTAACTATAGAATATCTCCTCATCAGCGAAGTAAATGATACAACGGAGCTTGCAAAAGAATTTGCCGCACTCGTAAAAAAACTCCCTTTCCACGTAGACCTTATTCCGTTCAATGAAGTAAAAGGTCTCAAGTATAAACGCCCGGGATATTCTCGAATCAAGGTATTTATGGATATTCTTAAAGAACGCGGTGTTAACGCCACGTGCAGAAATTCAAAGGGAAAAGATATAAACGCGGCGTGCGGTCAATTAAAAAGGCATTATTCGGAACAAGCGGGTAAACAATAATATTATATATTCCGTATCCGATTGTGTAACGAAAAGCGCGTCGCAAATCGGAATTACGCCCGTACTGTCTGAAAAAACATTGTCAAAAATCAAGAAAGGCGGTATTACATTATGGAATTTGAAATTTATGCTGCAACACATTCAGGTCTCATAAGAAGCAATAATGAAGATTATTTCTACATTCCCGCCTCGCAAAATGAGTCCGGTATTCTTGTCGCCGTTGCAGATGGAATGGGCGGACACAAAGCAGGCGAAATTGCAAGTAAACTGGCTGTCGATACATTTGTCGAAGACTTCAACTCAAATCATTCAGATGATGTTTCCGTTCCGGCAAAACTCTTCTCAGCTCTTGACAAAGCAAACAGTAAAGTATATAATTCGGCAAAAGATAAACTGCGTCTCAATAATATGGGAACTACACTTACCGCCTGCTATGCCGAAGGAAACAAAGTTACCTTTGTAAACGTAGGCGACAGCAGAGCGTATCTGGTTCACAAAGGAACGGCAGAACAAGTAACGAAAGATCATTCAATCGTACAAGAGCTTCTTATGAAAGACATCATTACAGAAGAAGAAGCTGAAAATCATCCGCAAAAAAACATGATAACCCGTGCGGTAGGTATTGAGCCGAAAGTTCACGGTGATCTGTTTACAAAAAATACAGAACGCGGAGACTGCATAGTTTTGTGTACCGATGGGTTGAGTAAACTTGTTTCTGTGGAAAACGTAAGCTTGCTGTTTGATTTGTCAT
>CAJLXE010000163.1 GCA_905210525.1 uncultured Clostridia bacterium
ACGTCTTTTTTGTTTCTGCCGTAATTTGTTAAAATATGTCGGCTCAATATGTTTCTATTGACAAATAATCGTATAAATAGTAAAATAATAAATATACATGAATAAGGAAGGACATTGCAGATGAAAATATTTATCGCGGTCGTTTTATGTAAATTAATTTACTTCATAGGCAAAAAATTCGGCAAAGGCTCAAGCCTTCCGGGAAAAATAGTACTCAAGCTGTTCCCCGACATACTCAAATGCATACATATGCCTGAGACAATTATTGCCGTTTCGGGAAGCAACGGCAAAACCTCCACTGTCGAAATGGCAGCTCATATACTTACGGGCAACGGCATAAATGTCATATGGAACAAAGAGGGATCCAATCAGATAGAGGGCGTAGCAACGTTCCTGCTCAATAATTGCAACACAAAAGGAACCGTTATCGCAGATGCCGTTTTACTCGAATCCGATGAACGCTACGCACGCATTACATTCAAATACTTTACTCCGACGCATTTTGTGATAACCAATCTTTACCGCGATCAAATGACGCGTAATGCACACAGCGAATGGATATTTGATATACTGAACGATGCCGTAAAACCCGAAACGCTTCTTATTCTCAATGCAGATGATCCTTTGGTTTCGTGCTTCGGAATCAATCACGAAAAAACCGTTTACTTCAGCATGGACAAAAACAAATATTCCGCAACGGTTGCTCAGGGTGTTTATAACGACGGCAAATATTGTCCCGTATGCAAAGCGCCTCTTGAATACGAATATTACAACATGGCTCACATTGGAAAATATAAATGTACAAGCTGTTCTCTGCATACGCATGACGCTATGTGTAAAATAACCGATGTAGATCTTGAAAACAAAAAGATTGTGTTTGACGGGCAATATGAAATAAGCCTTAATTTTGCAAGTATGTTCAATGTATATAATTTACTTGCGGCATTTACACTTGCTGCCGTTCTCAATCTTGACAAGCAGAAAACCGCAGAATTACTCAACGGCTACATACTTAAAAACGGAAGAATCATACAATTCAGAATAAACGCTCATAACGGTATTTTGCTCACATCCAAGCACGAAAATTCCGTATCATACAATCAATCTATCGATTACATAAAGAGAAACGAAAAAAACAGCATTGTTATGATAATGGTAGACGCAATAAGCAGAAAATATTATACAAGCGAAACAAGCTGGCTGTTCGATATAGACTTTGAGGGACTCTCGGAATCAAAGGCTGATAAAATTATCCTTACCGGCAAATACGCATACGATCTTGCGGTAAGATTTGAATTTACCGATATAGCCCGCAAAAAAATAACCGTCGAACCCAATATAGATACCGCAGTCAATCTGCTGTCGGAATACGGCGGTGATGACGATATATTTGTTGTAACCTGCTTCTCTGACAAGGATAAATTTCTGTCGCGCATACAGGAAAACATAGTGCATTAACTTCGGAAAGGACGTAAAATAACCATGAATATCCGCATATTGTATTTATATCCCGAGCTTATGAATTTATATGGAGAACACGGCAATGTTCTTATGCTGAAAAGATGCTTTGAGCAATCCGGTCTTGACGTAACGTGCGACCGCAAAGATATCGGTGACGAAATTAACTTTTCGGACTATGACATCGCATATATAGGATGCGGCACGGAATCAGCATCGTACAAAGCTCTGGAATGTCTCAGACCGTACAAACGCCAAATTGAGGAATTTACGGAAAAAAACAAGATTTTGATTGCAACGGGAAACTCATTTGAGCTGTTCGGAGATTACATAAACGATGATAAACTCGGCAATTTTGATGGACTTAAAATCTTTGGATACGGCGTAATAAGAACTCATAAAAAAAGGTTCCTCGGTGACGCAATATTCACGTGTATGCAGGAAGAACATAAGGTAATAGGTTTTATAAATAAGTGCTCAAAAATATGCGGTGTAAGCTCTCCCCTTTTTAATGTGGAAATGGGGCTCGGCAACGACAATGCTGTTTCAACTGAAGGCTTCACGTATAAGAATGTGTTTGCTACAAATCTCATAGGCCCCATTCTTGTAAGAAATCCTTATTTCTGCCAATTTATACTCAATACGGCATATAACAACATAGGTTTTTCGCCTTTACTCACGCCCGATATGTCATATCAGATAAAAGCTTACAACACAGCTCTTTCAGAATTGACTGCATTACATCACAAAAAATAAACTCAAGCAAAAAACAATTCATAAACAGCAGCATTGAAAATTTCCGCAATCAGCAAAACAAATGCAAAAAGCAGAGTCGCTTATATTCGACTCTGCTTTTTAAGGCTCTTTACAGCCCGTATGTTCAATTTTATTATGCGTTCTTCAATTCAAATTACATATTTGAAAGAACATCAGCCAAATCGCCGATTGTTTTTATCTTTTCAACAGCATCTTCCGGTATTTCAATGCCGAATTCGTTTTCAAGCGCCATAACAAGCTCAACTATTTCCAAAGAATCCGCACTCAAATCCTCAACGAACAACGTATCGTCCGTCAGTTTTTCTATATCATAATTCAACTGTTCAGCTACAATTTCTTTTATTTTAGCTGCATATTCATCTCTGCTCATATCATAACACCTTTCTCAATACAATTATTCGGATTTATCCTGACACGATAATATTTTTTCCATATTATCTTTGATTGAACAAACAACATTCCCGGAAATCATTTTTTCCGCCTGCAGCATTGCAAAGCATACCGCAGAGCTTTTTGAGCTTCCGTGAATTTTAATTATATTTGCATCAACGCCCAACAACGGAGCGCCGCCGTGTTCTTCATAATTAAATCTGTTTTTAAGCTTTTTAAGAGATTTTTTCATAAAAAGCGCACCGAGCATCGACATTCGGCTGCTTTTCAACTCTTTCTTCAGACTGCCGAATATGTACATTCCCATGCCTTCCGATGTTTTGAGTACCGTATTACCCACAAAGCCGTCGCACACAAGCACGTCTGCCTCGTTGTCGTACACATATCTCGGCTCAACATTACCTATAAAATTTATGTTGCTTCGTTTTTTCAGTTCCTGAAAAGCCGTTTTCGTAAGATTGTTGCCTTTTTTCTCTTCTGCACCGTTATTTATGAGCCCTACCCGCGGGTTTTCCAATCCAAACACAGACTTCATATATGCGCTGCCCAAAACAGCAAACTCAACTATGTTTTTAACATCGCAGTCAACGTTTGCTCCGCTGTCCAAAAGAAGCGATATTCCGTTTTTAGCCGGCAACGCGGTTGCAAGTGCAGGTCTTTCCACACCGTTGATTCTTCCGCATATAAGCAGTCCGCCGGCAAACAACGCGCCTGTGCTGCCTGCCGATATAAATGCGGCATTATCGTCGCCTTTGATTATCTCCAGTGCTCTGACTGTTGAAGAATCCTTTTTACGACGAAGCGCAAAAACAGGCGATTCATTATTGTCAATCACTTCGGACGCATTGACAATCGATATTCTTTTTTTATCGTAATTGTCATACTTTGCAAGCTCGGATTCTATTTCGGATTGTTCCCCTACAAGCACAACATCAGACTTGCAAAGTGCCAACCCTTCAACTGCTCCCTTAATTATTTCAAAAGGAGCATTATCTCCTCCCATTGCATCTATAACAATTTTCATACTCAAACCCTTAACCCTGTCATACAAGAGTTTGCGGCAAGGTGTTCAGTCCTGCCGCAAATCTTATGTGCTTTAATTACTTTTCTTCCTCAACGCTTAAAACCTGCTTTTTATCATAGTAACCGCAATTTCTGCAAGCTCTGTGAGAAAGCTTAGGTTCTCCGCACTCAGGGCATCTGCCCGTGCTCGGATTTTCAATCTTCCAGTTAGCGCGTCTCGTGTTTCTTCTTTGTTTTGAGATTTTACCCTTTGGTACTGCCATGTGACTCACACCTCCTATTTATCAAAAAAATCTTTCAATACTGCCAGTCTTGCGTCAACGGCTTTGTCATTATTTTCGCCGCGACTGCAACAGCAGCATCCGGTATCCAAATCAGCGCCGCAAACAGGACAAAGTCCTTTGCAATTCTCACTGCAAAGCCTTTGTGCCGGAATATTCATAATGGCATTGGTTTGTATAGCTTCGTCGAGCACAACCGTGTCGCCGTCAGTATAATAATAATCAACGTCGTCATCAATGGCCTTTTGCTTTGACGTAAAATGAAGCTCTACCGGAAACTCTGTGTCGAATTTATAGTTCTTCAAGCATCTTCCGCATTGCAGAATAAGGCGCGCTTTAACAATACCCGTAATTTTATAATATTTACTCTGTACTCTGAATATTTTGGCAAGCACATGAACATCGC
>CAJLXE010000164.1 GCA_905210525.1 uncultured Clostridia bacterium
ATTGGTGCAAATGGAGAGACACAGCTTTTCACAGATGAAAAGGGACATCTGGTAACCATTCCTATCCCTTATGGAACTTATGTGGTAATTGAGACAGTAACTCCTCATAACATGGAGACAATCAAGCCATTTGAGGTTCATGTTACGGAGAATCATCCGACAGAGCCGCAGGTCTGGAGAGTGTTTGTGGACAGAGAGTTTACAGCAAAGCTTCGTGTGATTAAGAAGGATGCAGATACCAAAATGACGGTTCTTATTCCTAACACAGAGTTTAAGATTTTCAATATGGACACCAATAAGTATGTGGAGATGATTACCACTTACCCGTCCAAGAAAGTCCATACTTCATTCTTTACTGATGCAGATGGAGATTTGATTTTGCCTGATGTATTATGGCCGAAAGGGCTATTGACGTTTTACCGGTTTGTCTGTCGCCTATTATAAGTTCTCTTTGACCTCTGCCTATCGGAATCATGCTGTCTATTGATATTATTCCGGTTTCAAGAGGAGCATTTACCGGCGCTCTGTCAACTATTGACGGCGCTTTTGCCTCAATGGGACGTGTTTCTCTGCATGTAAGAGGTCTTTCGTCAAGCGGTCTGCCGAGAGGATCTATAACTCTTCCTATAAGCTCATCCGAAACGCCCACCGAAGCCGCTTTGCCTGTACCTTTTACTGTACAGCCAACCTCTATTGCCTCGCTTGAATCAAGCAGCACTGCACCCACTTCATCTTTTTTTAATTCAAATGCAAGCGCATATGCCATGCCGTTTTCTATTTCGAGTATTTCGCCGTACTTTGCTTTGCCCAGACCTTTTATTGTTATTACATCGCTGTTACGACTTTTCACGGTGCCATAATCGTATATTTTCGACATAACCGGAAATTTGTCTATTTGATCCTTCAGGTATGAGCTCAATGATGTATATGCAAAATCAGACATCGTGTGACTCCCTCCTTACAGCATCGGATAATGTCTGCTTCATAGTATCAAGCGCAGTGGCAACCGTACAATCATATACCGTTCCGTCTATGTAAGCCAAAAATCCGCCTATTAATGTTTTGTCTTCAACTGTTTCCCATTCAAGTTCGCAGTTAAGATATTTCGAAAATCCGGTTTTAATTCTTTCTGTTGTCTCGGCAGATGTTTTAGACGCTGTTTTTAACAATGCTTTTTTCATTTTGACTCCAGTTCAGAAAAAAATCTGTCGGCAATATCGGCGTTATCCTTTTCGTTTATTTCTCTCGACAGTATTTTTGCCGCCATTTCCGCGGCTGCCGAAACAACGTCCTGTTTTATGGATTGCGCAGCCTTATTTTTTGCATCTTCGGCTTTGATATCGGCATCAGTCAATATATTTTTTGCCTTTTCTTCCGCTTCTTTTATTATATTGGCGCTTTGCACTTGTGCTTTTTCGGCGGCATCGCGCATTATTTCCTTAGCCTCGCTTTCAGTGTCGGCAAGCTTTTCCCCATACTGCTTTTTAAGCTCGTCAATTTCTGCACGCGAATCTGCAATTTCCTGTTTTTCGGCTTTTATTCTGTCTTCCCGCGCCTGCATAAATTTTTTTATCGGCTTATAGAGAAGTATTCTCAGCACAAAAAACAGAACTATAATATTCAATATATGGATAACAATATCTACCGGATGAATGTCCATATCAATCACCTTGCCGTGAAATTATGCAAATGTTCACGGTACTCCTTTCATATGCAGTCAGATCTGTTGAAATTATGCCAATGGACTTAACCCATTGTGAAAATCATAATCAACGCAGTAACAAAGCCGTAAATAGCACAAGACTCTGCAAGTGCAAGACCGAGAATAAGAATTGAATTTATTTTTCCCGATGCTTCCGGCTGACGTGCAACCGATTCAACAGCTTTTCCTGTTGCCGCAGTCATTCCGAAACCTACCGCAGCACAAACAAGTACACAAATAGCAACACCAATATAAATCATGATATAAACTTCCTTTCAAAATGCTTTATTCAATAGCTTCATTAATAAATGTCAATGTAAGAGTTACAAAAATAAACGCCTGTATCAAAGGATGGAACACGTTGAAATACAGTCCGACTATGCTCGGAATACCTATCGCAAAAGCTCCCAATGCGGAATACAACAGTTCCATAACAATCATTCCGCCCAGCATATTGCCGAACAGACGACACGCCATTGAAACAGGAATCGCAATATCGCTTACAATTTTCATCGGGAACACTATCGGAGTCGGTGACGCAAGGCTCTTTATTCTGCCTCCCAATCCTTTCTTCTTCAATCCGTAATAATTAATAAGGAAAAATGTTATAAGAGACATCGCAAAAGTCATTGTGATATCGGATGTAGGCGCTCTGTAACCGAAAAGCTCCACTACTGCACATCCTACCATAAACAGTGCAAGAACAAACAAATATGCCGCAAGACCGCTTCCGGTTCCTTCCGCCTTTGAATCCGTATATTTTTCCAAAGCTTCAACAGCCGTTTCAAGAGCATTCTGTAATCCTTTCGGCTCGTCCTTCATGTGTTTTATAACCGTCAGTCTCAGAATTACGGCAACAACAATAAGCACAAGCATTACAACCCACGTGGTAATAACGGTAGAACTTACGCTTATACCGAATATTTCCACTCTTTCAGCCCATATTGATACTGAGAATTTTTCGGATTCGGGTCTGCCGAATATAAGTATTACAGCTTCCGTCAATGCAAGATATCCGCCCACAACCGCCGCTATGAGTGAAAATTTACTGCCCCGTTTTATTTTTTTATTGCGTTCTGCCGTTTTCTTTGATATTTTTGCGTATTTTCTATTCAGAAATATGCCTACCGCAAGCAATATCATACCTGCGCAAAGCAAAACAACATCTTTTATCATTTTGATTTCCTCCGCATTCTGACAACAAAAGTAATTATAGATGTAAGCATTAAAGCCGTTGCCATTGCAATTCCGCAGTACAGCAACTGATCTTTAATTAAAAGCGCGCACAACGTCAATATGCATACCGGCAAAGGAATTTGTGCCAAGACAAGAATAATTGTTCTCGTCCCGATTTCTTTACCCGATGTCACCGTATCCGCAAGCTTTTTCAGCAACATAAACTGAGCAAAGCCTCCTATAATTCCTAAAATTGCTCCTATCATAATTTTATTCTCCGAAATTCAAAACAAATATGTTCATCCTAAATCTCATATTCAATAGTTGTGTTTGGAGTTTACCTCCTACCGCAATAATGTGTTTATTATATCACAAACATTGTTTTTTTGCAATATATAAAATACATTTTTTCATTTACACATCAATACAGACCGAGGTTGCAGTCCCCGGTCTGTTGCTTGATATTCCAGGTAAAATCCGTATTAAATTCATATACAGTTCATAAATTAACAATTAATGAATTAATAAACTTCGATTATACAAAAAACTTTTTATGCAATATTTGTCTCAGCGGCTTGCAAATTGCTATCACTATCATCATTATCCCAATTGCAACACACGATATGAGCGGGTAGATTGACCATAAAAATTTCTGTTCAAATCCGAACGTGCAGTTAATCAACACTTCAATAAGCACTATGTACAATCCCTCGGCTATAAGAGCTCCGCCGAATATATATAAATATCCGCATCTTACATAATGCACAAGTGCAATCATGCCGACAATTATCAATGCGGCACAACCGGTCAGCGGTAACGCCAATGTCAAAAACCATGATCCTCCGGTCTGGAAATTTATATAGAAAAGCAGTAAAGCTATTGCAACAAAATCTACCGCAGAGCATATTACGGGGTTTGCAATTTTAAACCAGAGCGGAAACACAAACAGCACATATGCAACCGTTAATCCGCCCACAGCAAAACCTGACCATATCGGTGAAGAATTTATTTTTAAATCTATAATAAGCGCAAGCAATGCAACCAAGCCGAAAAATATCGATATAACCAAAAGCACGCCTTTTGGATTTACCTTAACTTCTTTATTTTCATACGGCGGATACGGCGTTTTTACTTCTGTCTGCTTTATTTCCGGATGATATACAACAGTTCCGCAAAGCGGGCACTTTTTTTCGCTGTCCGCGAGTTCCACTCCGCATTTTATACAATACATAACTATCTCCTAAAACATTACTATCTTTGATTGCTTTCTATCCTGACATTTAACCCCATTCGTCTGAGATATGTGAAAAAATGACGTTCAAGTTCAGGCTCAATCGTGTTTCTGACAATGCTTATATTAAGCTGTCCCTTATACGAAATTACACCGCAATTATACGGCGCCGCCGCCTGT
>CAJLXE010000165.1 GCA_905210525.1 uncultured Clostridia bacterium
CGTGAGTTCGAGCCTCATCCGGGTCGCCAGCAATATGCCTCGATAGCTCAGTTGGTAGAGCAGTGGACTGAAAATCCTCGTGTCACTGGTTCAATTCCGGTTCGAGGCACCATTTTGGGTGTATTATCAAATTTATATATATTATTTGGGGGGATTCCCGAGCGGCCAATGGGGACAGACTGTAAATCTGCTGGCAATGCCTTCGGTGGTTCGAATCCACCTCCCCCCACCAAAAAGCACTTCCTAAGAAGTGCTTTTTATGTATATTTTATAACAGTCAAAATGCGGACACAAAAAGATGTGCCACCGGAAACCTTGATATAATCGGGGTTTTTTTGTTACCAAACGCGAATTTGAGGAGGATTCAGATGATATTATTTTTTTCTGCAACGGGAAATTGCAAATATGTTGCAGCCAGGCTCGCAGAGGCTGTTGATGGGGAAAACGTTTCTATTGAGGATTGCCTGAGAGACAATAATTATACGTTTGAAGATAATATGATTGGCATTATATCTCCGACTTACTATTGGGGATTGCCGAGTATCGTCAAAGAGTTCTTGGAAAAAGCGTATTTCAAGACAGATTATTTGTATTTTGTCGCTACTTACGGTACAACTCCCGGGGCTATCGGCTATATGGCAAATACAGCAATACAGGGACGTGAAATAGATGCTTATTATTCGGTGAAGATGCCTGATACATGGACGCCCGTGTTTGATCTTTCCACTCCTCAAAAGATTGCAAAGTACACCAAAACAACCGAAACGGAAATTTGCAATATTATTAAAAAAGTGGGCGACCGTTGCAGAAATAAGCATATGTCACCATGTACGCCGGCATTTCTCGCGAAATTGATTGCACAACCCATTTACAATGGCAATGTGCGGCGAACGTCGCATTTACGTGTAGAGGATAACTGTATAGGGTGCGGGCTGTGTGCAAGAAAATGCCCGGTACAAGCTATTGAGATGCAAAATAAAAAGCCGATCCGGGTCAAAGAGAAATGTGCGATGTGCCTTAGATGCCTGCATTGTTGTCCGAAATTTGCTATTCAATACGGTAGAAATACAAAGAAGCACGGACAATATACGAATCCGAATGTGAAGATATAGTTTGCGGCTTACAGAATCGTGAAGCTGAAACAAGTGAGTATGGCGAAGTGAAGATATATGAAGAAAGGGCTTAAATTATGATAATGATTCCGGATCCGAATGTTGTTTTTCCGAACGAATATAAAACCTCCTGTTTTATAAAAAATGTAATTAGCGCTCCGAATATCACGGTTGGCGATTACACATATTACGATGATGCGATTGACCCGACAGGATTTGAAAAGAATAATGTGCTTTTCAACTATCCTGAGTTCGGAGATCATCTTGTCATCGGTAAGTTTTGCCAGATTGCTTCCGGCACTAAGTTCATCATGGGACCGGCGAACCATAGAATCAGCAGCGCGACGACGTACCCTTTCAATGTGTTTGGCGGTGCGTGGACAGAAAACACACCTTTGCATATGGAACAGCTTCCTCATAAGGGCGACACGATTATCGGAAACGATGTTTGGATCGGGCGTGAAAGCGTCATTATGCCGGGTGTGAAAATCGGCGACGGTGCGATTATTGCCGCGTATTCGGTAGTGGTCAAGGATGTTCCGGCTTACACGGTTTACGGTGGAAATCCGGCAAAATTCATCAAAGAACGGTTTGACGGTGAATTGAAAGACTTGCTTCTCCGTTTTTGTTGGTGGGATTTGCAACCGGAACGGTTAGTGGATATTCTGCCGCTGCTTTGTGATCCCGATCTGATGAAATTGAAAAGTTTTTTGAAAGAGCAACTCGCATAATGTATTTGTAATTAAAAATATCAAATATATAATCGCCCGGTTTTCGTTTGAGAATCGGGCGGTTGGTCATGCCGTCAAAGAATGTTTTGGCAATCGATATAATGGATTTTGTGGTTATTTTCTGTTGCACATAACCGAGGTGCAGAACATTTGGTCCTTGGCTTCAAAACGGCATATGCCGTCGTACTGTTTTGCAATGCTTTTTACCGATTGTGTTCCGAGTCCGGGGCCTTTGTGCTTGGTTGATACAAGATCACCGTCGGCGGTATATTTCAGTGATCCCGTGTAAGAGTTATCTACCGCAATGCAGAGTGATCCGCCTATGAAGCTTGCGCGGACAACGATTTTTTTATTGTCGTCTTTTTCCTCCTTGCAGGCATCCAGTGCGTTTTCCAGCAGGTTGCCGAAAAGAACGGAAATATCGGTTTCCGAAACAAAGGCGTTGTTCGGAATATTTGCCTTTACAATGTAGTCGATACCGTTGCCCTTTGCCTGCTGGGCGAAATACAGCAGAACAGTGTTTGCGGCGGCATTCTCGCAGAAACGAATGAGAGAATCGTCGGGCAGGCTTTCGCTGTATCTGCCGAGATATTCCCGCAGTGCGTCAAGCTGATTGTTGTTGAGATATTACTGCATGAGGGCGATGTGATGGCGAACATCGTGCTTTGCTCTGCGTGCATCGGTGATTTTTTCCTGCAGATTTTCGTATTGCACCGCCTGCATGGTAAGCTGATGGTTTTTCTCTTTCAGTTCGAGCGTTTTGTTCTGCTCAAGAATCAAACGGGTTACAACATAGTAAATGAGTATAGCGCCGACATTGACGGCAAAGAGAAACAGCGTATTTTTGGGCCGCAAAGCGATTTCAAGGCTGGAATAGGCAATGTTGCCGTAGAATGCGTAATACCACATGATATAAAATGTCGCAGGAATGAGCCATAGATATTGCCATTCAAAATGGGACGGTTCTTTTTCCACTGCCGGTGTATATACCGATTTCATATAAAGGAAAATCGGGACGGCAAGGATGGCTTCAACCGCAAACAGCATAATCGAAAATGACCAACGGTAACTTTGTACCGCAAGAGCGGGGAAAACGGCGCCTTCAATGCATTTTGCGGAAATTACCGCGAGATTGGCAATGTTGGAGATCATCAGGAGCGTAAAGAAAGTCTTGCCGAAATGCTTTTTGACGGCAAGAAAATAAAATGCCGCATAAAGTATGGTACTTATGGCACTGGCTGTTGAGGCGTGCTTTCCAGGGACAAAAGCAACCCATGCGCCGAGCAACAGCTGAATGCCTGTGAGCAGTCCGATAAGAATACCCGTAACGACGTTTGAGAACCTCAGACTGTTTCGGAACGGATAGAGCGCCAGCACCAGAAACGGCAGGAAATTCAGCAGTGAATAAACGGCAACCTCAATAATTCTGTAAATGTCGGGCATTATATTTCGCCTCCCTTGCGCAGTTGTTCAAACAGAAACGCCGAATAGGCGTCCATAACTTCTTTTGCTTTTCGTCTGCTGATGGGAATACGACTGCCGTCGCTCATTGTAAATGTATCGTGGTTTTGAGCCGTCACTTCATAAAAATTTACTATGAGTCCTTTGGATGGAATGAAGAAATACGGATAGGCGCACAACAGCGATTCAATTTGTGAGAAGTTTGCACGCACGCTGATGTTGTTTGTGCATTTGCAGTGCAGAGTGATGCAGTGTGAAGAGCAGTCCGCATAGATAATGTCACGCAAAACGGCGTTTGTGCCGTCCGGCAGCCGTACGGTACGCATTTTCTCAATCTCTGAAATGTCAATGCGGTCAAGCATAGCCTTTACCCGTTCTTTGCCAAACGGTTTGTGCAGATAATAGCAGGCGTTTACCTCGTAGCTTTCACTGGCGAACTCGTTGCTTGTTGTGCAGAATACAATGCGGACTTCACGGTCGGTTCTGCGTATGTTTTTGGCAATGTCCATGCCGGTGAGTCTGTCCATGAATATGTCCAGGATAATCAGATCAAACATTCCCGGTTGCCACGAATCAAGAAATGTCTCTCCGTTCGGAAAGTATATGAGTTCGGCAGTCGCGCCGAGCAGTTCATCAAAATAGTTTTGCAGAAGCTCATACATTTGTATATCGTCATCAACAACAGCGATTTTCAAAACAAAAACTCCTCTTTGTGTGAAATAGTGGATTCCTTTTAATTGCGTTCCAATAAAATCTTCCTTGAAAATTAACAAAGGGATTTTATTATAACGTCGATTGCTTTTCTCAAAAGCTTCGCTTTTGCGCAATCGCCGTTGAAATAAATATTCAGATTTTCGCCTTACGGCTCAAATCTTTCTGTATTTGCTTCGCAAATACAGATGACGGCTACGCCGTCTATATTTATTATAACACAATTCTTCCTTGAAAAATAACAAAAGAGAATTGTGTTTCAAT
>CAJLXE010000166.1 GCA_905210525.1 uncultured Clostridia bacterium
CCGCTTGCACCGCCGGCTTGGCTGTTTCCGATAGTATGGACCGCTTTGTTTATACTCATGGGAATATCGTCTTACCTCATATACATGAAAACAGATGACATTTTATCACCATGCCTTAAGCTTTATGCGGCTCAGCTCGTGGTAAATTTTTTCTGGACTATACTGTTTTTTAACTTTCATGCATATCTGATATCATTTATATGGATAATACTTCTCATATTCCTCATAGCTAAAATGATATCCTGTTTTGCAAAAGTCAGCAAGCCTGCCGCATATATTCAGATACCGTACATTGTATGGACCTGTTTTGCAGCATATCTTAATATCGCCATATATTTTCTTAATAAGTAGAAGCAACATTAAAAAGACTGCTCCGAAATCCGTTCGGGACAGTCTTTTTTAAACATTTTCTGCCTGCATCAAAGCTTTTCTTCTTTATTTTCATCAGAACGGCTCACAGATGTATTCAGCGGCTGCGGCTGAGCAGGCTGAACCTTTACATCCGAAACAGTTCTTTCCATCAATGCGAAAAAGTCTTGCCCCGGTTGGCATATCATTGTATTGGGAACAATATGATATCCCAATTTTGCATACATATTAAGTTTTGATTCAAGCTCCGCCGCATCAAAACCCATTTTCTTATCAAAAATCTGCGTCACTATCTTATATTTAGACAAGTCGCCCGAAAAACCTGTCGCAGCACCTTTATTCATGTTTGTTGAAATATTACCTATCACCGTCTTATTTTGTACATCTTTATCATACTGTTGCTGTTTATCTGTCTGAAAATCAGCATCATAATCATCAATAATTTGATTATCCATACCTATTATAGACGTATCAGACATATCATCATTATCAATAGGCGTTTCACCCTTATTATCCGGGTCAACAAATTCGTTATATTTAAGCACAGGGCCTGTCTCGGTGGTAAAACCCGATACATCATCGGTTACACTGTTAAAACCCATCGTATTTTTTCGCTTCATTTGCGGATTTCTTATCGACGAATTGAGATTGTTGTTGCTTCCGCCTGTTTGAATTACAAATTTAAGCGGATTGCCGCACTGAGGGCAAACAGTTGCGCCCTGCAAAACTTTTGTACCGCACTGCGGACAATAACATCTCTTATCTTTTTCCTCCTGCTGATTTTATAAGGTACTTCCATACCAATCTGTTTCTATCATATAATCAAGATACCACTGCAACAATTTTTTAGCGTTATCTTTATTAAGCGAATAATCCGTCAGCACAATTACCTTATCCGAAGTATCATACGTATAAGGAAAAAACTCAAGGTGCCCTAAAGGAATGGCATAAACATGAGTACCGTAATCCTCCAGATGCATTGTAACCGTCTTAAGGCTTACCTCATCTATGCCGTTTATGTATTCAGCAAAATCATCTTCAAGCGGTGCAAAATAACCGTATTGAACAAGATACGCAAAATCCTTATACGGCAATATCATAACATCGCCATATCCGTTTGATATGAGCGACAAAAACTTCTGTTTATACTGATACGCCATACTGCCGCCCGCATTATAAGAAAGATTCTCACAGCTTACAACCTTCATGTCCGGAAATGCATCTGTCATTTCTTCAAGAAATGTGTAAAAATAAGACATTGATATCGCATCTCCGCATATATAAGAATATAATTTTTCCTCCGGAGGCGACTGATTTTTCACCACCGTTCAGAAGAGTTCCGGCTATTGCCATCGCCGCCGCATATATCCAAACATAATATCTGAAATGATTTTTCAATTTTACTTTGTTCAGTCTTAATTTCAGCATTGATTATTTCTCCAAACCGTAATTGACCACGCTGTACTTTGCACGTATATCGGCATATTTGCTTGTCACATATTCGTCAACCGTCCCCGTGAAGTCGGAAGTCTTGAACTCTGCCTGCCAACGTTCTTCAAGTAACGAACACGCGAACTTCTTTATAGAATCATTTGCAAGATATTCTATATATTCGTCTATTGTGTATCCCATTCCGGACGCCACAAGTTCCATTTGCTCTATACTGTCACGTGCGCTGACATAAATCTCGGTATCCGGAGAATATTCCTCCATTATGTTTTTATACGTAAGATAGCTTGCTTTTATCTGAGAATACGCCACTGCATAATTCATATGCACACCCGAAGCCATCGCTTCAAGATATCCCACTTCCATATCAATTATGCTATCCAGTATATCCTCATCTGTAACGTGCGTCGGCTTAAGCTTTTCTTTTTCCTCATTCGTAATACTGCCGGCATTCTTTTTTATATATTTATTATACTCCGCCATCAATCCGTTGAAAGTATAGTCGCTCAATATTTTCAGCTTGTAATATTCTTCTTTTGTAACCTTGACTTCATCCCCTACCGAAATAATCACCCGGTCATAGTCGTCATATGATTCCTCTATGGAAGCCAGAGCTTTTCCGTATGCATACCAATCAACGTTAAAAGACGTGCTCTTTTTGTATATATAATACCCCACCGCAACGCACAGCATAACCGCTATCACGGCATATATAATATAGTAGTAATATTTTTTGTGTTTAGCCGATTTGCTCACCGCAAACTCCTGCTTCAGCACATCGCTTTCAAAATTCACTTTTTTCTTTGGCAAAATTATGCCTCCTTAAAATAAAGTTAAGGCAACTTTATAAAACCGCCTATATATTTAAGTAAAATATTGTTATCATAAAATACCGATGCAATAGGTGAATCGGATATATTGCCGAGGTATTTTGTAACAACAGAGTTAGGAATTACCAAAAGTATAACCGGCACCAGCATAAAGAACACATACACCATAAATAATCCTCTTACCGCACCGAATCCTGCGCCGAGCAATCCGTCAACATATTTTAAAGCCGGCAGTTTTACCATTGCTTCAAGCCCCGATTTTATTATCGACACTATAAGCGCAACAAAAATAAGCACCGCAAAGAAGCAAAGAATATTGAGTATCACCGAGCCTACCGTATAATCAAAATAATCTCCG
Source organism: uncultured Clostridia bacterium (assembly GCA_905210525.1). Taxonomy (GTDB): domain Bacteria; phylum Bacillota; class Clostridia; order HGM11327; family HGM11327; genus SIG351. Next base: position 3,007 of record CAJLXE010000166.1, read on the forward strand.
AGAGTTTCCACCGCATCAAAAACATGATTCGATATGTTCTGTAATATGTGCGGTTTGAAAAATTCCGGAATATTCGCACTTTCCACTGCCTGTGATATGGCTTCTCCGGAAAGCGAAAATATACTTGTTTTTCTTAATGTAAGGTCGGTTATGGTTTCATCCGCCTGAACATAGTAAATAATCTCCTCAAGTATATTGGTTTTCTGCTGAAGCAGCAGTGCAAGGTCATCCGTAAACAGCAGTGCGCCTACCCATGCGCATATAGTTACAAGAATACTTCCCGCAGAAGAAATAAAACCTTTATATATTCCGAATATTATGCTTACCCCAATAATAAGCAATACTATATAATCATAATACGTAAGTCCCATAATTTATCCTCATTCAATATAATTTATAATCTGCAACACATTCCCTAAGCGTAAAAAATGCTACAATCAGTTTGCACTCTTCATAAATATTATTTTATCCGTTTCAAGTACCGTTATAACATCGTTCAGACAGTCAAGTCCCGATACATTTTCGGCAGTAAACAAAACATTGTCGTCAAGCAAAGATGATGCAAAGTCATAGCGCTTTACATATTTGCCGTCGGAATATATCAACGATTTATTGTACGCCGATACGTTTTTTCCGTCACCGAAAGACGAAAAACGGCTCGTTTCCTTTGTTACGGTATACATGTTGTTTACACCGTCAAAATAAGCGTCCTGCCAATAATACACGATTTTATCGCTGTAAATAAATTTCTTCAGTGCATTTATGTCGTAACAATTCACAGAACGTCTTACAAGCGTATCCGTGTTTATGAAAAACATCGAATAATCCGTATAAAACACAAACATACCGCTTATGTAGTCAAACGCATTGTAAACAACGTTGTCTATTTCTATACGTTTTGTCTGAATACCGTTATTATATATTCTTATAACAAGCTTTATATATTGTCCTGCCGCTTCATATGAAATGAAAAACTCATTTTCGTTTGTCGTATCATAACAATAATCAGCAAACACAAAGTCTTTCTTTGCCGAAATATTGTCGAGTTGTCCGCCTGCATTGTATGCATATATAATAGTTTTATTTTCATCAGCATCCCTTACTTTTATATACAGTGTATCCGAAAACTGGTGTGCCGATATAAATTCATCTTCAATCTTTGCCGCAAAAGCAAATCCCTCTCCGGAAGCGGAATATATCTTATATTCTCTGCCTGCCGACATAATTATATAATTCGCCGAAGAAAATACAATACCGTCAAAAGTACAT
>CAJLXE010000167.1 GCA_905210525.1 uncultured Clostridia bacterium
ATATATAAAATACAGGTTAAAGCAAAAGCAGGCTGCCGTAAAATTTATGTTTACCGCAACCTGCCTGTAATTTAACGCATATCAGAAATATTTATACAACGAATTAAAGCTTTACTCTCCAGCCAAACGGATCGTCTCTCTTACCCCACTGTATTCCGGTTATTTCATCGTAGAGCTTTTGTGTAAGTTCGCCTATTTTACCGCCGCCGATAGTCATTACGTCGTCTTTATAACGCAGCTTGCCTACCGGTGATACAACAGCAGCCGTACCTGTACCGAAAACCTCTTCAAGATCACCGTTCTGTGCTGCTGCAACAAGTTCTTCCACGGATATTCTTCTCTCTTCCACGTCAAGTCCCCAATGCTTGCATACAGCAATTACGGAATTACGCGTAACGCCCGGCAGAATACTTCCGTTGAGCATAGGTGTTACCACTTTACCTTTTATCTTGAAGAATATGTTCATTGCGCCGACTTCTTCTATGTACTTTCTTTCTACGCCGTCAAGCCAAAGTACCTGTGAAAATCCGCTGTCGTGAGCCTTAACCTGTGCTATGAGTGATGCAGCATAGTTTCCGCCTGTCTTTGCAAAACCCATACCGCCCTTTACGGCACGCACATATTCGTCCTCTATCCATATGCCTACCGGTGCAAGACCGCTTTCATAATAAGCGCCGCTCGGTGAAAGAATTATTATAAAGAGATACGTTTTTGACGGAGCCACTCCCAAAAATTCATCTGTTGCAATTATAAACGGACGAATATAAAGAGATGTTCCTTCATCCGAAGGTATCCAATCCTTATCTACTCTTACAACCTCTTCTACTGCCTGTACAAAATCTTCTTCCGGAATCTGAGGTATGCACAAACGTTTATTTGTGTCGTTTGTACGTTTTGCGTTCATGTCCGGTCTGAAAAGATATGTGCTTCCGTCAGCGCCTCTGTAAGCTTTCATACCTTCAAACATTTCCTGTCCGTAATGGAATACCATTGCGGCAGGTGAAAGAGATAACTTTTCAAACGGAACTATGCGGGCATCATGCCAGCCTTGTCCTTCCGTATAGTTCATTACAAACATATGATCGGTAAAAATATGTCCGAATCCGAGTTTCTGTCCTTTTTCGGGCTTCTGCTTGGGAGAAGTCGTTTTTTGAATTTTTATATCAAGCATAATTATATCCTTTCGTTTGTTACAGATTTTTAATCTGCATAATTATATCCCATTTCAAGTGCCTTAAGGTTTACATCCAACAGGTTCGCGTGCTTTGCAGATACAACTTTTTTAAGTGCATCAACAATATTGTCATATGAAACAACACCCGTTTCACGTATCATTTTCCCAACCATTATCATGTTGGCAAGAGTAGATATGCCTGCGTCATTCGCCATTTGCGTTGCAGGAATATAAAACGTATCCACATCGCTTCTTTGTACTTTTCTTTCGATAAGTGTTGAATCAACAAATATCTTTGCACCTTTTACCGCTGCATTTTCGTACTTGTCAAGAGACGGGAGATTCATTACCATCAACACATCAGGCTTTGAAACTATCGGAGAGCCTACCGGATCATCACTTATAATAACGCTGCAATTTGCCGTACCGCCACGCATTTCCGGACCGTATGAAGGAAGCCAGCTTAATTGTTTACCCTCAAGCAATCCCTTATATGCAATAAATTTTCCCGCAAATAATACGCCCTGTCCGCCGAAACCTGCAATAAGAATCTGAACTGTACTCATATTTACTTATCCTCCTTTGCTTCCTGAGCGGCGCTTCTGTCCTTGTAAACTCCGAGAGGATAATACGGAATCATTTTTTCGTCAACCCACTGAAGAGCTTTTTCCGGAGTCATTCCCCAGTTTGTGGGGCACGTTGAAATTACTTCCACAATGGAAAATCCTTTATTGTTTATCTGGTTTTCAAAAGCCTTTTTGATCGTTTTTTTGGCATTATTTATATTTTTAACATTGTTTACGGCAACACGTGCTATAAATTCAGGTCCGTCAAGAGTTGCAAGCATTTCGCATACCCTTATCGGGAAGCCTACCGTTTTTACATCTCTTCCGTAAGGTGAAGTCTGTGTTACCTGTCCCGGCAAAGATGTAGGAGCCATCTGACCGCCCGTCATTCCGTATATAGCGTTGTTTACGAATATAACCGTAATATTTTCGTTTCTTGTAGCGGAATGAACAGTCTCTGCCATACCGATTGAAGCAAGGTCGCCGTCTCCCTGATATGTAAATACAATATTTTCTGGATTTGCACGCTTAAGTCCCGTTGCAACCGCCGGAGCACGTCCGTGAGCAGCCTCAACCATATCGCATGCAAAATAATTATACGCCATAACAGCGCAGCCTACCGGCGCAACGCCTATTGTTCTTCCCTCTATTCCCAACTCGTCTATCGCCTGTGCAACAAGACGATGTATTATACCGTGCGTACATCCGGGGCAATAGTGAAGCGGTGTATCCGTAAGAGATTTAGGTTTATCAAATACTATCATTAAAATTTACCTCCTGATGCTTCTTCTATTTTTTCAAGAACCTGTTCCGGTGTCGGAATCATACCGCCGGCGCGGTTGCAGAGCAATACCGGTCTTTGACAACGTATTGCAAGCTCAATATCTTCTATCATTTGTCCCATGGAAAGTTCAACCGATATAAAAGCTTTTGCTCCCGCCGCAGCGTCAAGAAGCGCTTTCTTCGGGAACGGCCATAACGTTATAGGACGTATGAGACCAACCTTTATGCCTTTTTCACGCGCCGCCATTACAGCATTTTTTGAAACACGTGCGGCAATTCCGAATGCAACAACACAATATTCCGCATCGTCCATCATGAAAGCTTCATAACGTGCCTCATTTTCTTCTATAACCTTATATCTCTCGTATCTTGCAAAGTTCTGCTGCTCGAGTTCCTCCGGAACAAGGCTGAGAGAATTTATAATATTATGTTTTCTTTGCAGCTTTGTGCCCGTTACAGCCCACGGCTTTTCAAATGTTTTTACCGAATCTGCAGAAAGCTCAACCGGTTCCATCATCTGCCCCATTGTGCCGTCGGCAAGAATCATTGCCGTAATACGGTACTTGTCCGCAAGTTCAAAACCCGTAAGCGTAAGATCCGCCATTTCCTGAACAGACGCCGGAGCAAGAACTATCATATGATAGTCTCCGTGACCGCCGCCCTTTGTTGCCTGAAAATAATCAGACTGTGACGGCTGAATACCTCCAAGACCCGGACCTCCGCGCTGTACGTTTACAACCAAAGCCGGCAAATCGCTTCCCGCAAGATAAGAAAGACCTTCGCTCTTAAGAGACATACCCGGGCTTGATGAAGACGTCATAACTCTGTAACCTGCACTTGACGTACCGTAAACCATATTTATAGCTGCCACTTCGCTTTCCGCCTGCAAAAACGTACCGCCTATTTTAGGCATACGCTTCGCCATATATGCGGCAATTTCAGTCTGAGGGGTAATAGGATATCCGAAGTAATGTCTGCAACCCGCAAGAATAGCCGCTTCGGCAATTGCTTCGTTTCCTTTCATAAGTACTTTGTCTGCCATTTTATATACCAATCCTTTCTTACTTTTCTACGGTAATAATACAGTCGGGACACATAGTTGCGCAGAAAGCACAGCCTATGCATTTGCTCTGATCTGTAATTTCAGCAGGAGAATGTCCCTTTTTGTTAATTTTGTCTTTCGCAATTACGATCAAACTTTTCGGACATGCGCCAACACACAGTCCGCAGCCCTTGCAAAGGTCTGTTTTAAATGTCAATTTTGCCATAATTACATCTCCTTTTCAATTAAAATATAAATTTATACCGAACCACATTTATCCATGGTTTATGTCGAAATATTTTTTCTGAAGCGTCATGGGAAACACATTCTCAAGCATTTCGGAAAGATCCAATGCAACATTGTTTTCGGCCGTTGTCATTATCACCGGAATTTCACTCATTTGTTCAAGCTCCGATGCGAGCGGTACCGTTTTTATAACGTCATGCGGAGACGTTTCCCAGCCTATATTTGAATTGTTGATTATTGCAGTAAATTTTATTCCGCACGCCTGCTCTATCTCCCTCATCACATCAAGTGCGTCGGCAGGAGTCTGAGTAAGAGGTCTGTAAAAATTCGCCACAAACACCATTTCATAATTATTTTCTTCAAGTATAAACGGAGTATATCTGCCGAGTGCAAGCGCACCTCTGTCATCTCCGCCTATGTCCATTACAGCATATCTGTTTTTTTGTTC
>CAJLXE010000168.1 GCA_905210525.1 uncultured Clostridia bacterium
TAATATATCATGTTATTTTGAAATACTGTGATGAAGAGAGTAAATATTGCAGCCGAAACCAGAGAAAACAAGCCTTGGGCTGGAAGCTTGTTTATGAGGCGATATATTGAAGTTCACTTCGGAGTTTCATGCTGAAGCCTATAAGGTTGTAGGTATTGACGTCTGGCAGCGTTACTTTGCCGTACGAGTATTTATTTGGGTGGTACCGTGAGTTTTCCCTCGCCCCTTATCGGCGGGGGATTTTTTTATAATCTTCCAAATAAAAACCGGTTATGTAAATTATTTATGCACATTAAAATAAACGCATATTCCTAAGAAAGGAGAGTCTTTGCCGAGCAAAGACATTGTGATTTTTATGCAGGATACGGATATCAAACAAAAGCTTGCAGAAGAACTTGAAAAGACAGATGATGTAAATGAAGTTGAAAACATCAGGGTTGCCTATTTGGGCAAAAAGGGCTATATAACGGAGCTCCTTAAAAATCTTAAGGACATGAAGGGCGACCAGAAAAAAGAATTCGGACAGAAAATAAATATTCTTAAAAGCGATGTTGAAAATAAAATCGCAGAAAGAGTGGAGATTCTCAAGAAAATGCGAATTGACCGCATAATAGAAAAATCCGAACGTTACGATGTCACCCTGCCTTGCACATTTGAACAGGGGTCTTACCATCCAATAACGCTTGTTCAGCGCGAGGTTGAAGAAATATTTGAAAGCATGGGATTTACCGTTGAGGATTATTCGGAAATTGTGGACGATTATCACTGCTTTGAGGCACTTAACATACCGAAGCATCATCCGGCAAGAGATATGCAGGATACCTATTATCTTGACAACGGTCAGCTGCTCAAAACACACACGTCAGCTGCGCAGAATGCAATAATGCGTAAATACGGAGCACCGCTCAGAGCAATTTTCCCGGGACGCTGCTTCAGAAACGAATCAACGGATGCTTGCCACGAAAACACATTTTTCCAGATGGAAGGCATGATGATAGATGAGAATATTTCCATATCCAACCTTATTTATTTCATGAAAGTAATGCTTTCGGAGGTATTCAAACAGGATATAAAGGTGCGTTTAAGACCGGGATTTTTCCCGTTTGTCGAGCCCGGCTTTGAGCTTGATATAAATTGTCTTATATGCGGAGGAGAAGGGTGTCCGTCATGTAAAAATTCCGGTTGGCTGGAGCTTTGTCCGTGCGGAATGATACATCCCAACGTTCTGAAGGCCGGCGGCATAGATACAGATAAGTACACGGGCTTTGCGTTCGGACTCGGTCTTACACGTCTTGCCATGATGAAGTACGGCATCAAGGATATAAGAGACTTTAACAGCGGAAATCTTAAAGCTCTTTCACAGTTTGAAAACATTTGATAAGGAGGACTATTTATGTTAGTTTCAATGAATTGGATTCGCGAATTTGTCAATCTGGACGGACTTGATATAGACAGTCTTATACGCCGTTTTACTTTGGCGACAGCAGAAGTGGAAGATATATATCATTACGGAAACAATACGAACAATGTAGTTGTCGCAAAAATTATTTCGGTGGAAAATCATCCGAACTCAAAAAAACTACATTTGCTCAAAGTGGACGCCGGAGATAAAATTTATGACTGTGTGTGCGGTGCGCCGAATGTTTTTGTGGGCAAAGTGGTTGCGTTTGCAAAGGAAGGCGGTATGGTTAACGGTACGCCGATTAATTGTGCTGTTGTTGCGGGATGCGAGTCGCACGGAATGTGCTGTTCAGAAGCCGAACTCGGTATAAGCGACGACCATTCGGGACTTATGGACATAGACGAAGACGTTAAGCTCGGTACGGATATAAAAGACATTTATCCCATAGAAGATACAGTATTTGATGTTGACAACAAATCTCTTACAAACAGACCGGATTTGTGGGGACATTACGGAATTGCCCGCGAATTTGCAGCTCAGACGGGAAGAGCGCTCAAACCGTACCAAAAACTTGACTGCTCTGTTTTTGCTCACCTGCCGCAGGTTGATATTGATATAAGAGATAAAGAGCTTGCTTACCGTTATACGGGAATAAAAGTAGAAAACATCACCAGACACACAAGTCCCGTGCCGATGCGGATAAGACTTTATTATTGCGGAACGAGAGCAATAAATCTTCTTGCCGATCTTACAAACTATATAATGCTTGAGCTCGGCCAGCCGATGCACGCATTTGATCTCAGAAAGGTTGATAAAATCGAAGTACAGAGATTTAATAACGATTTTGAATTTGAAACGCTTGATAATGTAAAAAGACACATAGACACAAATACGCTTATGATTTGTTCTCATGAAAAACCGGTTGCGATTGCAGGAATTATGGGTGGACTTGATTCTGCCATTGCAGACGATACCACTTCGCTTTTGCTTGAATCGGCAACGTTTGACGGCATAAGCGTAAGAAAATCGTCAACCCGTCTCGGACTCAGAACGGACGCAAGCATGAGATACGAAAAAATGCTGGACCCGGAAATTGCCGTTTCCGCAACGGAAAGATTCCTCAAAATACTTACCGAAACGGATCCGGGCGCAAGGGTAATATCATCCTTGACCGATGCTTACGTAAAGAAATATGACACCATAACTCTTGAGTTCGATAAAAATTATGTGGATCGTTATACGGGAATAGAAATTACGGACGAAAGAATTGTTGCAACTCTTGAGGCACTCGGTTTCGGCGTAACAAAGACAGGCGAACACTTCAAAGTTACTGTTCCGTCATGGCGTGCTACAAAGGACGTTACAATAACGGCTGATATTATAGAGGAAATTACACGTATATACGGTTATGATAATTTTGCCGTAACAACAACACTCAGTCCTCTTTATCCCGTACTTCGTTCGGTAGAAAAAAATGATGAAAACCAAATAAAAGATATTCTTGTAAAAAAATACAACTTGCACGAAATTCATTCATATATATGGAATGACGCAAAGAAATTTGAAGCGATAGGTATAGAAACAGAACCGAATGTAAGACTTATCAATGCAATGGCTTCTGAATTGAGCGTGCTGCGCAATTCAATGATACCGACATTGCTGTCCTGTGTTAACGACAATAAATCTTATGCACCCGATTTCGGCGTGTTTGAAATAGCAAGAGTCGTTGAAGGACTTTCTGCAGACGGAACCTGCAACGAACGTAAAAAACTCGGAATAGTTATTTTCAGCCATACAAAGAGCGAAAAAGAAATCTATTTCGGAATACGGAACATTGTGGGACTCATTATTCACGACATTAAACACGCAAATGCCGAATTTGCCAATGTAGAGCCTTTCCATAATTGGCAGCATCCTAAGAATACAGCTTCTGTATTGGTGAACGGAACTTCCATAGGCTTTATATCGGCGCTGCATCCTGTATGTAATGAAAAAATAGATAAAAAAGCATCTGTTGTGTTTGCGGAATTGGATATGGGATTATTCTCGGAATGTAAAAACGAGAGGATCATGTATGATGAGCCTTCAAAATACCCGTCAATAGATTTTGATTTGTCGTTCGTGGTTAACGATGAAATCAGATTCTCGGATATAGAAAAGGCGTGGGAAAACAACCGACTTGAATATCTTGCGGATGTTTCGTTGACAGATGTTTATGATGACGGAATGCAGAAGAGTATAAGCATAAGACTTCACTTTATGTCTAAGGAAAAAACGCTTCAAAGAACCGAAATACAGCCGTATGTTGACAACATAATAAAGGTTCTTGCGGAACGCGGTATAAATCTTAAACAGTAAATTCGGCGTATGCATAAAAAGGCTGTGTACAGATGCAATAGTCATATTAAATATTAAGGAATATAGGTAAAAATGAAATTATCATATAAACACACGCGGGGCGCTTGTTATTTTGCAGCCATTACCAGCGCGATAGTGAATAACTTTACGCCCTTGCTTTTTGCTGTGCTGAGCGATGAGCTCGGGATAACCTTTGAAGAACTCGGGCTTCTTGTAACGGTTAATTTTATTGTACAGATATGCATGGATTTTGTCGGAGCGAGGTTTGCGGACAGAATAGGATACAGGAGAGTAATGCTTTTATCTCAGTCGCTTCAGGCTGTCGGACTTTTTGCACTCGGAATACTTCCGTTTGTATTCAGAAACCATTATATGGGATTAATGATATCGGCGA
>CAJLXE010000169.1 GCA_905210525.1 uncultured Clostridia bacterium
ACAAAATGCTTGCAAAGATAGAGAAAAAGACCGACAGCATTGCCGCAAAGCTTAAAAACGACATAAATAAAATAAACTCGTACAGTGAAATAAGGCAGTTCCTTATGGATTTGCCCTGTATATAAACAACATACAGTTTCCAAAGAAAGGGACTTTCGCATATGTGCGGAAGCCATGGTTACAAATATGCAATCCGAAGCTCAGGATCTTATAGATAAGATTAACAAGCATAAACCGAAAATGAGCAAAGGGCAGAAAGCCATTTCGGAATACATCATAAAGAATTATGACAAGGCGGCATTCATGACCGCCGCCAAGCTCGGAAAAACCGTAGGCGTCAGCGAATCCACCGTATCCCGCTATGCCGTTCAGCTCGGCTATGACGGCTTTCCGGAACTGCAGAAGGCGTTTCAGGGACTTATAAAAAACAAGCTCACCACAATTCAGAGAATGGAGCTTTCATCCGAACAGGACAGCGCCGATATATTCAAAAATGTACTTAAAGCGGATATAAACAACATAAAGTCAACGCTCGAAAATATAGACGGCGAAGAATTCAGACGCGTCGTACAAAAAATATGCGCTGCCGAAAACGTGTATCTGCTCGGCGTGCGCAGTGCCGCCACAACGGTTGAATTTATGGGATATTACCTGAATTTTCTGTTGGATAACGTACACATAATCACATCGGGAATAAGCGATATAGTCGAACAGCTTTCGCACATAAAAAAAGGCGATATACTGATTGCGTTCAGTTTTCCGCGCTATGCAAGAAGAGCTGTTGACGGCGCAGAATACGCCAAGGAACGCGGCGCCAACGTTACCGTGATTACAGACAGCGAATATTCTCCGCTCGTGCCGTATGCCGATGACATATTGTATGCCAAGAGCGATATGGCGTCATTTGTGGATTCTCTTGTAGCGCCGCTCAGCCTTGTAAACGCATTGCTCATTGCGGTAAGCGCGGAAAATAAAACTCAGGCAGTCTATAACTTCAGAAACCTCGAAAACATATGGAAGCAATACGGAGTTTATACGGAAAAGGACGAAAAAGACAGCTGATGCAAACGGCTGTTATTGTTAAAAGGCAAAAGGATTATTTATGAATAAAAACGGATTATATATAATAGCTGTCGACGGGCCTGCCGGAGCGGGCAAAAGCACGGTTTGCTCCGACGTTGCAAAGGAGCTCGGCATACTGCATCTCGACACGGGCGCTACTTACAGAACGCTCGCGCTCGGGCTTATAAGAAAAGGCATCGATGCAAACGACGCAGAGAAAATAAAAGACGTGCTTGACGATATAAATATATCGATAGGCTTTGAAAACGGAGTGCAGATAATGTATCTGGACGGCGAGAATGTAAATTCGCTTATCCGTACAAACGAGGTTTCCCTTGCGGCGTCCGCCTGTGCGGTGATTCCGGAAGTGCGTATTAAAATGGTTGAGCTGCAGCGCAAAACGGCTCAAAAAATATCAATGATAGTGGACGGCAGAGATATATGCACATATGTTTTCCCCGATACACCGTATAAATTCTATATTACGGCAGATGTTTCGGAACGCGCGAAAAGACGTTTCGCACAGCTTGCACAAAAAGGTGTGCAATCCGACATAACGGAGCTTGAAAAGGCCGCACGCGATTTCAACGATATGAACAGAAAGATGGCGCCTTTGAAGCTTGCGCCCGACGCCGTTCTCATTGATACCACACATATGACTCAAAAAGAAGTGGTTGATAAACTGCTGTCTTATATAAAATAAAATTTTCTGGCAGAGATTGCCGCACAACATAAAAGAAAAGGATCATCCGATGAAGAATATCAGGCTTGTTATAGAGTACGACGGAACGGATTACTGCGGATGGCAGATTCAGCCGAACGGAATAACCGTGCAGCAGTGTATAAACGACGCCTTAAGCCGTCTTGAAGGCAAAGCAATCAATGTAACGGGCGCGGGCAGAACGGATTCGGGAGTACACGCGCTCGGTCAGACGGCAAACTTTATTACACAAAGCAATATTCCGCCGGAAAAATACCGCGACGCGCTCAATTCTCTTTTGCCCGACAGCATACGTGTAAATTACAGCGAAGAGGTACCGCTCTCGTTCAACGCGAGATTTTCGGCAAAAAAGAAAACATATAAATATACCGTAAGAAATTCTCATACCGCAAGCGCAATAGGATGCAGGTATGAATATCATTTTCCGGGCAGCCTTGACATCGAAAGTATGCGCCGCGCCTGCGAATACTATACGGGCGAACACGACTTTGCGGCGTTTATGGCTTCGGGAAGCTCCGTCAAGGATACTGTAAGAACCGTTTTCGACGCACATATTGACGTTGATATGCCGTTGATAGTGTTCAGCGTAACAGGAAACGGATTTTTATATAAAATGGTAAGATTCATGACAGGCACACTGCTTGACATAGGCAGAGGCAAATACAAGCCCGAATACGTAAAGCTTCTGCTTGAGAAAAAGGGAGACGTAAAGGCGGCAACCGCGGCTCCGGCAAAAGGACTGCTGCTTTACGGAATAGAATACGAATAAATCCACCCGCATCGGAGGAATTGTAATGATAAAAGCCGTATTGGCAGATATAGACAATACTTTGCTTGATTTTGATAAATGCGCGGAATACGCAATGAAATGTGCTTTTGAAGAAGCAGGACTGCAATACACGGAAAATGCGGCCGAAGTATTTTTCAGGATAAATACGCAGCTTTGGAACGAAATAGAAAAAGGCAATCTGGATAAAGCGGGACTTTACAAAATAAGATGGAGGCGTATTTTCAAAGAGCTCAAAACGGAATATGACGGTGAAAAATTTGAAATGAGCTTTGTAAAGCACTTGGGAGACAGTTATCAGACAGTTGACGGTGCAAAGGATATACTTGATTATTTGTCGGATAGATATCCGCTTTATGCAGCGAGCAACGGTCCGCAGACAGAACAGATAAACCGCCTTACAAACGCAGGATTAGTACATTATTTCAAAGATATTTTTACATCCGAACGTATAGGGTACCAAAAACCCCGACGCGAATTTTTTGAAGGCTGTTTTCGCAAAATGGACGGAGTTTTGCCTTGTGAAACTATTATAATAGGCGACTCGGTCAACGCGGACATAAAAGGCGGAAAAGACAGCGGACTTGTTACCTGCTTTTTCAATTATAAGCAAAGACATTCCCTCCAATGCATATCTGCCGATTACGTAGTGCAAACGCTTGACGACATAAAAAACTTTCTTTGACAAAACATAAGATATATTATAAAAAAATTCAGACATTCAAAACGGATAAAAAGGTAAATTCTACTCGTTTTGAATGTCTTTTCAATTCAATTCCACTCGTATTCCACAAAGTCAGCCGAAAGCCTCAATTCTATTTCGGAATCTGCATACAGATCAATTACTATCGACCTGTATGCAACGTGGTGATTTATATATTGCAAATTCTTTTTAACCCATTTTTTGCAGTCTTCCGCATCCGCAACAAAATATCCGCTTTTCTCTCGGTTCCACCGGTTGCGCTTCCATTTATACGCAAGAATCGTCTCATCAATCAAATGATAGCGGATTATCAGTGACATTCGGGTCGGTAAAATCGGATTTGTCGAATCACAGTGCCGAATATTCCCGGCAAAAATAAACGTGAGATATTCCGTCGAAACATCCGCATCGGCAATAACACAATCATGAGGAACAAACATAAACGGCAAGGATTCTTTGTCAAGAAAATATTTTTCCGTCATCTATCTCTCCTGTTTAATTTATTTGAAAACAGAGCTTTGTCTGAAATATGTTTCTTTACCGCGCCGGAAGAGGCAAAGGTCAACCGAAATCACGCGCGCATATCGTGAAATATGTCTTTCAGAGCGGGATAAAGGTTCCGGAACACTTTATATTTTTTATCATAAAGCTCCACAATTTCAGGTGACGGCGAAACAACCGATGTAACGCTTACCGTATTATTTACAGCATCGTCTATGCTTTTGTATTCTCCCGCACCCGTCATCGCCAGAATAGCGGCCCCGTAAGCAGGTCCCTGTTCCGTGGCAAGCGAACATACGTCTACATTAAGCACATTGGCTATTATCTTCTTCCAGATTGCGCTTCTTGCGCCGCCTCCGCATATGTTGGTC
>CAJLXE010000170.1 GCA_905210525.1 uncultured Clostridia bacterium
TTATAAAATTGCGCAAATTCACGTCTCATGGCATGAATTTCTCTGTATTTGCAAAGCAAATACAGATGACGGCTACGCCGTCTATATTCATTATAACACAACTCCGCCTAAAAAATCAACAACTGTGAATTATATTTCAATAAAATATTCCCTGAAGATTGATAATGTAAGTTTATTATATCCCGACAGCACTGTGAAGGCAGTTTACAAGCAATTCACTTTAACAATTTACGAGGCTGTTACCCGTCATCGGCAATTCATCGCTCCGCGCTCAATGCAAAAGTTGACTTTTTCAGTTAAGGATGATATAATAATGTCAATAAATGTCGTAACGGCATTATGCAAAAGAACTGACGTCATTCGATCCCCGACATAAACGACATGACGCAAGGAGGAAAAAATGTTGAATTCACCCGTTTTGGTAGTATTGGCTGCAGGTATGGGAAGTCGCTACGGCGGTTTGAAACAAATAGACAAAATGGACGAGTATGGTAATACTCTTATAAACTTTTCATTATATGACGCTCATAAAGCCGGATTCAAAGATGTCCTTTTTATCATAAGACATGATATAAAGGACGATTTTATGTCTGTAATGGGCGACAAGCTTGGAAAATTTGATAATGTAGACTATGTTTATCAGGATCTTGACAATCTTCCGGAGGGCATTGATATTCCCGAAGGCAGAGTGAAACCATACGGAACAACTCATGCATTGTATTGCTGTGCCGATAAACTGGCAGGCAAGCAGTTCATAACAATAAATGCAGATGATTTCTACGGGTACGGTTCATATGAACTGGCATATAAATTTTTATCCGGCGAAAAAAATACGGACACACACGCTATAATAGGCTATGAAATAGCGGGAACACTCAGCAAAAGCGGTTATGTTTCAAGAGGCGTATGCATCACAAACGAAAATAATGAACTTGTGCGCATTGACGAAAGAAAAAAAATCAAGCTCATTGACGGCGAAGGTTATTTCACACTGGATGACGGCAAAACATACACCGCTATTCCCCACACTGCCGTATCATCAATGAATATGTGGGCGTTTAACCGCGGATTTATTGACAACCTGAAATCAAACTTTTATGTTCGTCTTAAAGCCGGGTTGGAACAGCAGCCGCTTACTTTCGAAGAAACCATAACGGACGCCGTAAAGCTTATGCTGGATAATAAAAACGTCCGGATAAAAGTAATTCCGACAAAAGAAACATGGTTCGGAGTTACTTACCACGAGGATAAACCAATGGTAAAAGCTTCGATTGATAAGCTTCGGGCAGAAGGCAAATATCCCGATAAGCTTTATTAATAATATCCATGCATGAAAGAAGGAAATATTAAATGTTCGATTTACCGGTAACATATTTGCTTGTTATATCATTTTTATTCAGCGTAATGTCATATATAGTAAACAGTCTCTTTGCCAAGAAAATCTCTTCGACAGGGTCTGATTTCTATTTTTTTATGGCAGTTCAAGCCGTTGTATGCGGAATTACCATACTTATACTTTCCGGAGGCATAGGTGTAATTACATCTTTCTCCATATTGTTCGGTATATTATTTGGTGCCGTATGCACATTTCAGAATCTTTCATATCTGCGTGCACTTGCAATAGGACCTTTCTCATATACAACGGTAATCGTCTCGCTTTCTGCCGTTATACCCACGCTAAGCGGCTGTATATTCTGGAATGAAAAAATATCTGCGGGTCAGATTGTCGGAATTGTTTTGATGGTAATATGTATTGCACTTTCGCCCGACAATCAACAAGATACCGGAGCCAAAAAAGCTTCCTTCAAATGGATCGTGCTTTCATTGGTATCCGCAATTCTCAACGGTGCAGTCGGTGTATTGCAGAAAATTCACCAGACATCCGAACACAAAGAAGAACTTCCTGTTTTTCTTATTTCCGCATTCGTTGTCATGTTTACAATAGCCGTTTGTATCCTCATTGCACGAAAAATTAAATATAAAAACAGCACCGAATCAAACATATCGTTCAAATTTAAGCTGTCACATATATTGATATTGCTCGGAGCAGGCGTTTCTCTCGGATTCGCTCATGTTGTAAATTTGTTTCTGTCCGGGAAACTGCCCGCAGCCGTGCTGTTCCCTATAATAAATATTTGTCCGCTCGTTCTTACAACAGCGGCCGCTACCGTTATATTCCGCGAAAGACTCTCAACCAAACGTTGGATAGGTCTTGCGGTAGGTATATTGTCTACACTTTTTGTCGGCGGAGTTATTGCATTTTAACGCAATTATCTGCCTGAATAAAAAATTAAATAAAAAACACTTGCAATTTTATCAAAAATATGATACAATATACAAGTAGTTTTTGGGTACGGATTGTAAACGGTATATATTCAGCATTGGATTGCTTACTGTCACAATAATCCACTCATTATTAAAAGCTGAAATTAATATATCATTATCATAAGGAGGTGTGCGTCAATGTCAAAGGTTTGTTCAGTTTGCGGCAAAGGCAGAACGTTCGGACACGCAGTCAGCCACTCAAATATCAAAACTAATCGCTCATGGATGCCTAATTTAAAGAAAGTTCGTGTTAAATCAGGCGCTAATGTTGAGCAGGTTTATGTTTGCACTCATTGCTTGCGTGCAAATAAAGTTGAACGCGCATAATACATTATTTGTATAACGGTTATCGGGAATTAAAGCGTAAGCATATATATTCCGCTTGCAATAAGTGCTACTCCCAATATTGCACCCCAAGCCCATCCGGGCAAAAAGCATAACAGGAGTACTACTCCGGCAACAATAAGTAACGTTCCGATTATTTTGCATCGTGGAAGGCACTTTATTTTTTTGATAAGGTTATTGAACATATAGTTATCCTCCGCTCTATTATAAAATATATATTTCATTATATGCGCCGAGATAAAAAAATGTTCCGCTTTAATTTTCATATTTTTATCAATACGATATACCGTACCTTGCTTGAATGTAAAGGCTTTTGAATTGCATTGTTGCTTTCAAAGGCTTTTTTGCTATTATACTCACAAAGGATTTATTTATGAAAACAAGTAAAATAAGGCAAACCATATGCCCCATACTCGCCGCACTCATATGGGGTACGGCATTTGTGGCACAAAGCGTAGGCGCCGATTATGTAGGCGCTTTTACATTTACGGCAATCAGATCGCTGATAGGAAGCATCGCACTGTTGGCAGCGCTTTTTGTTATAAAAAAATTCCGAAAATCCGATACTGTTTCTGCCACAGATAAAAAGGGTTACCGTAAAAAACTTATCATGGGCGGAATTTGCTGCGGCGTTCTTCTTACTGTTGCAACAAACCTGCAACAATTCGGAATTTCCGAAACGTCTGCCGGAAAAGCAGGTTTTATAACCGCGCTTTACATAGTACTCGTACCCATTCTGGGTATTTTCTTACACAAAAAAGCTCCTTTTTCCGTCTGGATCGGTGTAATTGCCGCAGTTGCAGGACTTTATCTGCTTTGCATTAAAGAAAATTTTTCCGTTTCAACCGGAGATTTTTACCTGCTTATGTGTGCTTTGATGTTTGCGGCACATATACTGTCGATTGACTACTTCACTCGTTTTGTAGACGGAATAGAACTTTCCTGTGCTCAATTCATTGTTGTAACAATAATATCGTCCATATGTATGTTTATATTTGAGAAACCCGAAATAGCACAGATATCGCAATGTATAGGTTCCCTGCTTTATGTCGGCATATTCTCAAGCGGTGTTGCGTACACATTGCAAATAATAGCTCAAAAAGACGCCAACCCAACCGTAGTGTCGTTACTGTTAAGCTTGGAATCGGTATTCGCAACTATCGCAGGCGCCATTATTTTGTCGGATACAATGTCGTTAAGAGAATATATAGGATGCGCACTTATGTTCTCTGCCGTAATACTGGCACAGCTTCCTACCGATATATTAAAAAAACGCAGAAAAAATAGTCACGAAAAATCAATTTCTCAATAATCAGCATAAAGACTCAAACCTATAAAGCAAACAGCTCCATCAGTTGTAGATGGAGCTGTTTTTTTAATTGAACCGTTTATTTTCTCAATTTATATCCGGCATCCTTTACAGCTTTTTTTAACGCCGCGATTTTT
>CAJLXE010000171.1 GCA_905210525.1 uncultured Clostridia bacterium
GTCAAAACCAATAGTACAGATCGATATAAAGGATTTCGGTAAAATAAAAGTTGAATTGCTTCCCGATACAGCGCCTGTTTCCGTAAATAATTTTATGTATCTTGCGGAAAAAGGATTTTATGATGGACTTACATTCCACAGAGTAATAAACGGTTTTATGATTCAGGGAGGATGCCCGAAAGGTAACGGCACGGGAGGTCCCGGCTGGACAATAAAGGGCGAGTTCAAAGCAAACGGAGTCGATAATACAATAAAGCATAAACGCGGCGTTATTTCAATGGCACGTGCGCAGAATCCGAATTCTGCCGGAAGTCAGTTCTTTATAATGCATGAAGACGCACCGCATCTGGACGGAATGTACGCAGCATTCGGCAGGGTAACGGAGGGAATGGACGTTGTTGACGCTGTTGCAGAGGTTGCTACGGACCGTTTTAACGATAAGCCTCTTAAACCCGTTGTGATAGATTCCGTAAAAATAGAGGATTATGACGGTTTTACGGTAACAAAGCCCTGATATAACGGAACGGAGAATTTGTTATGGAACGCTTGAACAGAGAAAACTGGATATGGCTGGATCCGAAAAAATATCCACAGTATCAAAATACACATCTTTCGTATTTTTCCGAAGAAAAAAGGGGAAACTACTGCGTTGCCGAATTCCGGAAAGCATTTGATTGGGGAAAACCCATTGAAAAAATAATTATAAGAACGTCGGGTGATACGAGCTTTCTTTTGTATGTCAACGGCAAAAATGCAGGCGAGGGGCCGATTAACGAAACAAAGGATTTTTTCAATCCCGATATGCATTCGGAAAGGTATGTAAATAATTATATCGTATATCCGGATGCTTCTTCGGCTGAATTTTGTGCAGAGGTGCAGCTTTCTCCCGTGAGAATGAACGACGCTTCACGCGGCCACGGCGGATTTATGTTAAGCGCGGCTGTATTTTTTGACGACGGCGCAACTGAATTTGTTTATACCGACGAAACGTGGCTTTCGCGTATAAATAAAAAGCGTCCGCGTCCGTTTGTATATGACGCTTCGATTGCGGAAGACGAATGGTCCGAAAGCCGTATTACGGAAAATATATGGCACGCAAAGACTTCGCCTGTTCCGATGCTCAGCAGAGAGATTATAAAGCCTTCGTCGGATGATACAATAGAAGTATTGCCCGGTTCGGAGCAGACGGTTAACGTATTTTTTGATAAAATATATGCCGCTCATGTGCTTCTGGATATAGAATGTAAAGGCACGTGCGATATAGAGGTCAAGTGTTACGAACGGAATGTAAGCAGACATTCATGCGAAAGCGTTACGGTTACGGGCGCGGACAGATTTGAGAGTATGCAGATTCACAGCATAGGTGCATATGAGCTTAAAATATCCAATAATTCAGCCGAAAAGGCGACAATAAAGCCGTATGCGGCGGCGGTATGTTATCCGGTGGAGGAGGAAGGATATTTCAAGTGCAGTGACGCGGATATGAACCGTGTTTTTGAGGTTTCAAAATGGACAACGCGCATTTGCAGGCAGATGATGCATCTGGACAGTCCGACTCATCAGGAGCCTTTGGCTTGTACGGGCGACTATTATATAGAGAGCCTGATTACGGCATTTTGCTTCGGAGATATGCGTCTTGCGGAGCTTGACACTCTCAGAACGGCGGAAATACTGCGCGGTAACAACGGAAAAATGTTCCATACGACGTATAGCCTGATATGGGTACAGATGCTGTATGAGGTGTATATGTTTACGGGAAACAAGGAATTGCTTGAAAAGTGTGCGGATGCGCTCCATATTCTTGCAGAACGTTTTAACGGATATATAGGGCAAACGGGACTTGTGGAAAATCCTCCGGACTATATGTTTGTAGACTGGGTGGTAGCGGACGGATATTCGCTTCATCATCCTCCTAAAGCATTGGGGCAGACCTGTCTTAATGCGTTTTATTACGGCGCTCTTGTGACGGCGTCGAAAATATGCAAAGTATTGGATGATTCGGCGCGTTGCGGAATATATTCCGAGCGCGCGGCAAGTCTTAAGAATGCTTTTAACCGTAACTTGTTTGACGCTGAAAAAAATATATACTTTGACGGACTGAATACGCCGTATGAAACAAGTCAGTGGCTGCCGGCGAACAGCACGAAGCGTTATTATTCAAAGCACAGCAATACGCTTGCGGTTCTGTATGGTCTTTGCGACGAGAAACGCGCAAAAGGTATAATGCACCGGGTTATGACGGATACGGAGCTTATAGACGCACAGCCTTATTTTATGCATTTTATTCTTTGCGCTTTGGCAAAAACGGGACTTTTTGAAGAATACGGATTCAGGGAGCTTGACAAGTGGAAAGCGTCGGTAAAAGATTTCGGAAAGGGACTGCAGGAAGGATGGCTGGCTCCGGAAGAGGGGTATCCGTTTGATTACAGTCATGCATGGGGCGGTACGCCTGCATATCAGCTTCCGAAACGGCTTCTCGGATTTGAAATGCTTGAAGCCGGATATAAAAAAATACGCGTCAGACCGAGGCTCGGACCGTATGATTATGCGTACATAAGCGTTCCCACGCCTTTGGGGTATATTATGTGCAGCATGAAAAAGGGCAAAAAACCGCAGATATGTATTCCCGACGGAATAGAGTGTGAAACAGTATAATGATATTTTTGCGGTAATTTTTACATCATCTCCGGAATATTATTTAATGCCGGAGGTGATGTTTATGAAAACGCGGCGAAGTGTTATATTTGACGACGAATTAACCGAGCGTATACAAAATTTCGCAAACAGCAGCGGATACATATTGAATTTGCAGACTGCCGTTCTGAAAGCCTTATGTGAAAAGGGACAACTTTCAAGACGGCAGTTTGATATTTGTGCAGATAAGCTGAAAAACAGGTAAGGAATGTATTTATGTGCGGCAGAAATTCTCATATAACGCGTGTTGCGGCGTATTGCAGGGTATCTACGGATAAAACGGATCAGATAAATTCGCTTGAGAATCAGAAGCGGTACTTTTACGAATATGTGAACAAAAAACCGGATTGGAAGCTTGCACGGATTTATGCCGATGAAGGAGTTACGGGTACTTCGACAAAGAAACGAAAAGAGTTCAACAGGATGATTGACGATGCGGCGGCAGGGATGTTTGACATTATTATAACAAAGGAGATCAGCCGTTTTGCAAGAAATACGCTTGACAGCATTTTTTATACGAGAAAACTGAAAGAATCGGGCGTGGGCGTTATTTTTATGAACGACGGCATAAATACGCTTGACGCAGATGCGGAGCTCAGACTTACGATAATGTCATCAATAGCTCAGGAGGAGAGCCGCAAGACATCGGATCGGGTAAAATGGGGGCAGAAACGGAGAATGGAGCAAGGCGTTGTTTTCGGAAGAAGTATGCTTGGGTACGATGTGAGAAACGGCGAAATATTTGTCAATGAGGCAGGCGCGGAAACGGTAAGGCTTATATTTCATAAATTTCTTGATGAAGAAAAGGGTACTCACGTAATCGCGAGAGAACTGAGGGAAGAGGGAACAGTTACGGCTTCGTATATGAAGTCGTGGTCTAACACTGCTATCCTCAGAATACTGCGTAATGAAAAATATTGCGGAGATCTGGTACAGAAAAAGACTTACACTCCGGACTATCTGAATCATGAGAAAAAGCCCAACAGGGGTGAGGAAAATTATATTGTGATAAGAAATCACCACGAAGCGATAATAAGCAGGGATATATTTGAAAGAACGGCTGCGGAGCTTAACGCGAGATCGGATGCGGTGAAATCTGAGCGAAAGTATTCTTCAAAGCACTGTTTTTCGGGAAAATTGAAGTGCGGAATATGCGGAAGAGGCTTTGTGCCGTTGGCAAAAAAGAGGCATGATTCAAGCATATACAGTGCATGGCGGTGTTCCGAGAATGCCAAAAACGGCGGGAAACATACGGATAAAGCGGGCAATGAGGTGGGGTGCGGAAATATTTCGGTAAATACCGAAACTCTCAAAGAGATTCTTATGAAAGCGGTAAGCATAACAGGTGCAGGCGCTGCGGATTTGCTACACAGAATATTAAAAGGCGCGGTTGATTCCGAGTCGCGCGT
>CAJLXE010000172.1 GCA_905210525.1 uncultured Clostridia bacterium
CCCGCCTGTCGGGCGAATTGTGCGAGGATTTCTTTCATGTCCGGGGTAAAATGGGAAATCAATCGGGTTTTGCTCGGCTTGGGTTTTGCCCTGCCGTTTTTTCGGAAACCAAGGAATACAACGATTGACCCTACCGCAATAATCAGTATATTCCGATCCGTACAAATTCGCAAGCCATTTTTCTTCTGTATTTTTCATCAGAATCGTCATTGACGCCCAGATTACAACAGGAAGTATGAAGAGCCATGCGTTATGCATTATAAAAAGAACACCGTCGCACATGAGCATAATTCCCGAATAACACGGATTTCTGACTATTCCATATACGCCTGTTGTGCAAAGAACATTGCTCTCAATATAGATATCAATGCTGTTTTTGCCGATTGCCGCCGATTTCCAGACAAAAAAGCCCCCTGCCGAAAGAATCGCACCCAAAACAATCATTATTACTATCCAAAAAGTTCCTGTTATTTTTCCGCTGTCTAAAATGCCGACTGCCGACAGCACAATTCCCGCGAGCGTCAGCATTATAATACCTACGCCGTAATACGGACCTACACCGTATACAGGCAAATGTCCGTTATTTTTTTGCATTTTCTCCTTACACAGCTCCTGTTCGTATTTTTTAATAATTTGTAATAATCAACTCTGCTGCTTGTTTTCCCTTGTCTTTATCTCTGCAAAACAAATTCGTCAGTCGGCAAGCCGTTTCAATGTATCTCCGGTAATGCGGTAAACCGTCCAATCGGACATCGGCTCTGCTCCTAAAGAAATATAGAAATCTATACTCGGTTTATTCCAGTCAAGACACCACCATTCAAGTCTTCCGCAGCCACGCTCTACGGCAATAGAAGCCAGTTTTTTCAGAATCGCTTTTCCGTAACCTTTACCTCGGCTCTCAGGTTTTACATACAAGTCTTCAAGATAAATACCCGCACGGCCGAGAAATGTCGAGAAGTTATGAAAAAAGAGTGCAAATCCGACTTCTTTTCCGTCTTCAACCGCAAAAATAACTTCTGCTTTTTGCTTATCAAAAATCCAGGTTTCAAGTGTGTCTGCATCTGCAACCACTTCGTCCGACATTTTCTCATAATCGGCAAGCTCCTTGATAAATTGCAAAATCAAAGGCGTATCTTTTCGTTTTGCATCCCTGAATGTAAGCTCTTTGTTCATTTATAATACCTCCGCAAATTCTTATTTCTTCTTATTGATAACGGTCATATTGCATCTCTCAAGCAAAATTTATAAATTCAACAAATGAACACTTATCCCACATCCTCATTACAGCTGTTTCATATAGAATCGATTCATAGTACTATGCAAAGCTGCGGCAGGTTTTTCAATTTGGTAAAAGTTGAATTTTTTATACAGCGAGATTGCAGCTTCAAGATTTGAATGTGTTTCCAGGTACAGTTGCCTGTACCCTGCTTTTTCAGCAAATTCTTCTGCTGTCTGCATCAATTTTTTACCCAAACCTTTGCCTTTTGCTGCATCTGAAAGATACAGTTTCTGTATTTCCGCGCAATCATCAGATCCCGCAAGTTCCGCAATTCCGACTCCGCCCACAACAGCTCCGTTTTCATCCGCCGCAATAAAATATCTCCTTTTTTCAGGCAAAGCATTATAAAATGTGCTGAGCGAATCCAGGTCCTTGTCATAATAAGCTGTGCCCGGAATATCAAGATGGAATTGTTTCAGGTTGTCCCGAATGATTTTTGCAATTTGCGAATCATCTGACTGTGTAATCTGTCTGATTATATAGTTATGCATAGATTTACCTTTCTAAAAATTCCACGGCAAATAAGCGGCAACAATCGCCAGAAAAACTGCCGGAAGCATATTTGCAACATTCACTTTTTTACCCCATACAATATTTATCCCTATGCAAAAAATCAAAACCGAGCCTATCAGTGACAAATAAGAGGTTGCCTCAGATGTCATTACAGGCGAAACCAGCTTTGCAAGCAGTGTTATACACCCTTCAAATACAAAAACAGGTATTGCAGAAAATATCGCGCCCTTTCCCATTGAGGATGTCATTACGGCAACGATAATAAAATCCAAAACAGATTTAACCGCAAGTGTGGAATAATCACCGAGCAGGCCGTCTTGTATCGCTCCGACTATTGCCATGGCTCCTACGGAAACAGTAAGCGATGCCGTTACAAAAGCGTCCGCGAAGCCTGTATCTTTGCTGTTTCCGGTTTTCTTTTTCAACCATTCGCCAAAACGTTCAAAGCCTTTCTCAATGCCGATAAGCTCGCCTATAATTGTTCCCAAAGCAAGACACAACACGACTAACATCGATTTGCCGCTGCTGATTTTGTCTCCGTCTATCTTAAGCATTCCTTCCATTGCACCTGCAACAGCAATAAAAAGAATACTGATTCCACAAGCATTATTCAGTGCCTTTTGCTGTTCGCTTTTGAACAATTTTCCCGCAAAGTGACCTAAAAGTCCACCGACCGCTATACTGACGCTATTGATTATTGTGCCAAGCCCTATCATTCTCTTTGTCCTTTCATCAGACAAGTTCCCGTTCGTATTTCTTCTTATTGATAATGGGCAATCCCGACAGGAACCGCCCATTCATTTTGTAAATTATGCTGTTTATATTTATTACCTTTATAGGCGGGTCTATTCAGACACAGCTTTACGCCTGCCATAATATGACTATTCGTCATATGCAGATAAAGCCTTTCTTTGCCGTTTTCAGCAAACCGTACAAAGAAGCCGTCTGCTTTACTCAGCAGTACGTACAGTGTTTACCATTTCATCCACATAGCGCTGCATCTCGGCTCTCTTTGCGTCGTCGGCAGCCGTCTCATCCATAACGATGTAAGCAACAATAAAAGGTACGCCGTCATGAATGAAGCCATAGCCGTAAATCGGACAATTCAGCTCCGTACCGTAATCATCGGCAGGCTGAATATCGTTAAAGCGCAGTGCATTACTGCCGTCCGCCAGCTTTACATCGGTAGTCTCCGGAGTGAACTCCGCATATTTTGCACGGTAGTTCTGCATCAGAATACCGTTAAAGGTATCATTATACAGCGCCGAAAAAGCCTCTTTCAGCGGAGTCTCATCCGCATCGTAGCCGCACGCTACCACAATAGCGTAATTCTTGTTACCTTTTTCGTTCAGCGCAAAACCGCGTCCGTAGCCCTCGGCGTACCAATCCGGTACAGAGATGATGTAGTGCGGGTCAGTAGCCGCAATCTCATAAGTACCGGGCAAGCTGTCGGACACAACGTTATTTTCATCTTTTTTGTTATCTTTATCGGTCCCGTCCTTATCGGGGGTGGGGTTACTTCCACAGCCGCACAGTGCCGTTGCCAGCGTCAGTGCAACTAAAATAAGTGCCAAAAATTTTTTCATAAGAAATTCTCTCCTGAAATTCTTTGTTTCTTTTATTAATAACACATTTATCGTGCTTGCAGACATTGCAAAATTTTTTACAATCAAGCATCTGTTTTATTGCCGTTTTGTCCGAACTTATCCGCCGTCACAGAATTTTATTTGTACTTTTGAATTAAATTCGGCTTAAATCGGCACAATCAATAAAGCTTTGCGCCTGCCGGAATGTGATTATCCACCATAAGCAGATGAAGCTTTTCTTCGCCGTCTTCCTCGTGAATCGCGGAAAGAAGCATACCGCAGGATTCAATACCCATCATAGCTCTAGGAGGAAGATTCGTAATTGCAATAAGCGTCTTGCCTACAAGCTCTTCCGGCTCGTAATAAGCGTGAATACCGCTTAAAATTGTGCGGTCTGTTCCTGTTCCGTCGTCAAGAGTAAACTGCAGAAGCTTTTTCGACTTCGGTACCGCAACACACTCCTTGACCTTTACCGCACGGAAATCGCTCTTTGAGAACGTATCGAAATCAACCGCTTCCTCAAACAAAGGCTCAATCTTCACCTTTGAGAAGTCAATCTTTTCCGGTTCAGCTTTAACTTCCTGAGCAGCCTCTTTTTTTACGTCATTTTTTCCATTTACATCGTTCAACGGCTTCATTGTGGGGACGATTTAGGACATCGTTTCAATTCTTGCTATAACCCAACATAGTTCAAAAT
>CAJLXE010000173.1 GCA_905210525.1 uncultured Clostridia bacterium
CTTACGGCAAATACAAAGATGTATTTATTATACAATAAGGAGGTAAAATATTTGATATGTATCAGGTAGGAGAAATAATTGTATACGGCAATAAAGGCGTATTCAGAATAGACAGTATAGGTATTCCCGATATAAAATGGATAAAACCGGATAAAAATTATTACACGCTGTCTCCGCTTTACCGCGAAGATAAAATTCTTACCCCGGTAGATACATCTGTTTTTATGAGACCTATCATGACAAAAAACGAAGCGATTGATTTTATATTAAACATTCCAAACATAACAGAAGATAAATTTGAATGTAAAAATCCTCACACGCTTGAATCATACTATCAGACTTCACTTGAGTCTCATGAACGTTTTGCGCTGGTAAAAATTATAAAAAAAACATATATCAAAAAGCTTAATGCGGAAAAATCCGGCAAAAAATTTGCTCAGATTGATGAAAAATACATGAGAAAAGCAGAAGACATACTGCATGAAGAACTTGCCGCTGCTCTTGGTATACAAAAAGAAAATGTAGTAGAATATATAAAAACGTGTCTTGACAAAAAAGAAATTCCCGATACATAAAAATATCCGCAGCAACATTCAACTGCGGATATTTTTTACGGGTTTACAACACTTATAAAGTGCAGCACTTTACAAGCACAACGCTCACGGAGCACAACGCTCACGGAGCGTATATTTTATCATTAAATTCCTCATAAGAATCGGGCATTATAAATTGTCTTGCATATTTGATTGAGAAGTCAACGCCCCATTCTCCGAGAGGTCCCTGCCAATAACCCGAATGAGGTTCAAGCGAAACCATTCCGTTATAGCCCTTTGTATAAAGCATATTAAAGAATGCGCCCCAGTTCACCTGATCCAGTCCCATCGGAGGATCATCATAATGCGCGCCCTTTATATACAGACAGCCTTTCAGGTGAATATGATAGAAATATTTTGCCCAATCAAGTATTTCAGCCATATAATCGCTGCCTCTGCCCATAGCATGAGAAATATCATACTTTATTCCGAGTCCCGGAACAGCCGGTATAATTACGCTCCACGCTTTAGGATCGTATATAAAATTATACCATGAGCAGTTATAAACCGCAACCTTGACTCCGTGTTCCGCACCGAATGCAACAAGCTTTCTGAGTGCATCTATTGCAAATGCGCAGTTATCAACAAAAGATCTCTTTTCAACATAATTAACGCCGCAGTTATATACAGGACAACCGAGCTTGCCTGCAGCTTCAATAAGAGTAAAATGATTTTTGAACAATTCTTCATTCATTGTTCCGTCCTCATTTTGTATTTGTTCTCCCCAACGTCCCATAGAGCCGATTTTCACATCATATTTTTCGGACCATTCTTTTATTTGCGGAACCTGCGCCGCAAATTCATCTGCATTGTTATAGAAATTTATACAATATTCAACATAATGCAGATCCTTTTTAGCCAGATACTGAAAATCTTTTTCAGTCCAGCCGCCTATCATTCCGAGTCTTAATCTCAAAACGTTCACCATACCCCTTCTTTTGGATTCGGCTTTTTGCATAGCAATATTACAGTAATCATTTTTGTATATACTTTCCGCAAGCCGTTTATATTACACCTCGCCTCGGGCGAAGCATAAGTTACTGAATTTTCTGTTCTATTTCTTCAAGTGCCTGTGCAATAAACGTATCAATATCAACAACAACACTGTTAGGTGATTTACGCGAACGAACAGCAACCTTTTTCTCTTCCGCTTCCTTATCGCCTATAACGAGCATATACGGAATCTTCTGCATCTGAGCTTCACGTATTTTGAAGCCTATTTTTTCGTTTCGCATATCGCTTTCCGCGCGGATTCCCGCAGCCTCAAGTTTTTTGCATATTTCGCTTACATAATCGGCACAACGCTCGTTTATCGAAAGAACTTTAACCTGCACCGGCGCAAGCCACAACGGGAACGCGCCTGCATAATGTTCCGTGATGATGCCTATAAAACGTTCTATACTTCCGAATATAACTCTGTGTATCATTACCGGACGATGCTTTTCGCCGTCCGCACCTATATAAGACAAGTCAAAACGCTCCGGCATCTGGAAGTCAAGCTGTATCGTACCGCACTGCCATGTTCTGCCTATGCAGTCCTGGAGATGGAAGTCGATCTTAGGACCGTAAAACGCACCGTCGCCCTCGTTTATCTTGTACGGTTTTCCGTTTGCTTCAAGAGCATTTTTAAGCGCGGTTGTAGCCTGTTCCCATGCTTCGTCGCTGCCCATCGAATCCTCCGGACGCGTTGAAAGTTCCACATTATACTTGAATCCGAATACGCTGTAAAATTTATCTATCATATTTATAACGCCGAGTATCTCGCTTTCTATTTGTTCGGGCGTCATGAATATGTGAGCATCATCCTGAGTAAAGCAGCGTACTCTCATAAGTCCGTGCAAAGTACCCGATTTTTCGTGTCTGTGCACAAGACCCAGCTCCGCCATACGCTGAGGCAAATCTCTGTATGAATGTACCTTACGCTTAAATACAAGCATACCGCCCGGACAGTTCATAGGCTTTATTGCAAAATCCTGATCGTCTATAACCGTCGTGTACATATTATTTTTATAATGATCCCAGTGTCCGGAGCGCAGCCAAAGCTCTTTGTTGAGTATCATAGGCGTTTTTATTTCCTGATATCCGTTCTTGCGGTGTTCCTCGCGCCAGAAATCTTCAAGCTGATTGCGCAGTATCATACCCTTCGGAAGGAAGAACGGGAATCCGGGGCCCTCCTCATAAATATCGAACAAATCAAGTTCTTTGCCTATTTTTCTGTGATCTCTGCGCTTTGCGTCTTCAACAAAATCAAGATATGCCTGAAGTTCTTCCTGCTTTGTAAATGATATTGCATAAATTCTCTGAAGCATTTTGTTTTTCTCATCTCCGCGCCAATACGCGCCCGCAAGAGAGAGCAATTTAAATACCTTTACCATACCCGTGGAGGCAAGATGCGGGCCTGCACAAAGATCCGTAAATTCTCCCTGTTTATAGAAAGATATAACAGCATCTTCCGGAAGATTTTCAATAAGCTCAACCTTGTACGGCTCGTCCTTCATAAGCTTGAGTGCTTCCTCGCGCGGCAATTCAAAACGTTCGATAGGAAAATTCTGTGCTGTTATTTTAGCCATTTCCTTCTCTATTTTTGCAAAATCATCTGCCGTAAGAGGTGTTTCGAAATCAAAATCATAGTAGAAACCGTTTGCAATAGCAGGTCCTATTGCAAGCTTTGCAGTAGGATAAAGTCTCTTTACAGCCTGTGCCATAACGTGCGACGATGTATGCCAGTAAAGCTGTTTACCCTCCGGATCCGCAAACGTAATAATAGTCAGTTCGCAATCTGATTCTATTTTTTGTGTAAGACCAACAATATTTCCGTTTACAGAAGCTCCCAATGCCACTTTGGCAAGGCTGCGGGAAAGTTTTTCCGCAATCTCTTTAACAGTACAGCCTGCTTCAACTTCAATAACGCTTCCGTCTTTAAGTTTGATGTTTATCATAATACTTCCTCCGTATTTTATCATCAGATTTGGTAAAATCACGTTCAACGTGACGTTTTATGCCGTATATTCCGCTTGATAACAGATTTAAAAAATAAAAACCCGTCCCTCGCAAAAGGGACGAGTGAATAAATCAACCCGCGGTTCCACCCTAATTGACGGCAATGCCGCCCACTTGGCAGTCTTTAACGGAACAATCCGAGCAAAAGCTTCGCTCCCGATGCCGGCATTCGATATGCTTCATAAATTGCTCTCAGCACGCAACTCTCTCTGTAAATAAGCTCATATCTACTCTGCACCGTTCACAGCAAATTCATTATATATCACTTTTGCGGAATTGTCAAGTAGAAATTTACGTTTTTATTCATCAATTCAAAGGCAGCGCAAAATATCGGTAAGCAAGATCAAAATTTTATTCCGACAAACGGTTTTCCAGCAAAAGGTCC
>CAJLXE010000174.1 GCA_905210525.1 uncultured Clostridia bacterium
TTTTTGCCTTACAGCAAAAACAAAGATGTATTTATTATAACTCAGCGAAACGCGGTAGCGTTTTATTGCGGCTTTGCCGCAAGCGGATTGCAGAGCAATACGCAGAGCTGTGTTTCAATAAAATTGCGCAAACGCGTCAGCGTTTGAATTAAGCAATTTTATTATACCATAAATTATGTGATATTTCAACACAGATGATTTTCTCAGGTGATTTTTTGTTGACATTTTACAGTTTCGAGCTATAATAATATAGTATGTGCAATATTGGGAGGCAACAAGTATTATGTGGGTGTTGTTTGCGATGGGTTCTGCGATTTTTGCAGGAGCAACTTCCATTCTTGCCAAATGCGGAATAAAAAAGACAGATTCAACAGTGGCAACGGCAATTCGCACGATTGTCGTGCTTGCCATGTCGTTTGTAATGGTTCTGATTACGGGATCACTTGGCGAAATTACTTCAATTTCACCAAAGACGTGGATTTTTCTGATTTTGTCGGGAATTGCTACGGGTGCGTCATGGCTCTGTTATTTCCGGGCGCTTCAGATTGGGGATATAAATAAGGTCGTACCGATAGATAAATCGAGCACGATCCTGACAATTCTGCTTGCGTTCGTTATTCTCGGAGAACCGATATCATGGCTGAAAGGAATATGCGTTGTATTGATTGCAGTCGGAACTTTTCTTATGATTGAAAAAAAGCAGACGGACGGAGAAAAACATACAAAAAAATCATGGCTTTTGTATGCTGTTTTGTCTGCCGTATTTGCCGCAATGACGTCTATTCTCGGCAAGATAGGTATTTCGGGAGTGGAATCCAACCTCGGTACAATGATTCGTACGGCGGTGGTACTTCTGATGTCGTGGATAATGGTGTTTGTTACCGGAAAAGGCGGAAAGTTGCGTGAATTTTCGTGGCAAGAACTTGGGTTTATCTGTCTTTCGGGCATTGCAACGGGAGGTTCGTGGCTTTGCTATTACAAGGCTCTTCGTGACGGACTTGCAAGTGTGGTTGTGCCGATAGATAAACTGAGTATTCTCGTAACGATAGCGTTTTCGTTCTTTGTATTCAAGGAAAAGCTTTCGGGCAAGGCGCCGGCAGGGCTTATATTGATTGTTGCAGGGACGCTTCTGATGCTTGTAAATGTCTGATTGTCGGCATGGAAAAAGATTATACGGAAACGGAGTAAACGTAATGGCAGAATATATTACACAGTTTGATTTTTCGCTCTTGTATTGGATACAGGACACTTTGAAGTGCGCCTTTATGGATTTTGTAATGCCCAAGATTACGTTTCTCGGCAATGCGGGATTGATATGGCTTTTGTGGGCAGTTATTATGCTCCTGATTCCGAAGTATCGGCGTTCTGCTGTTTTGCTTCTGGCGGGACTTATTGCCGGCGTTTTGATGGGAAATGTCGTTATGAAGAATCTGTTTGCCCGTCCGCGCCCTTGCTGGTTGGACACAAGCGTGCAATTACTTGTTTCAGTACCTCATGATTTTTCATTTCCGTCGGGGCATACGCTGTCGTCTGTTATTGCGGCAATTGTTCTGACGTCGGCAGACAGACGTTTTGGAGTGATTGCCGTTCCTCTTGCGTTTTTGATTGCTTTCTCACGTCTGTATCTGTTTGTTCATTTCCCGACTGATGTTGTGATATCGGTTATTCTTGGAATTGCTATCGGAACTGCCGCCCGAAAATTCGGCGGAAAGCTGTTTGACCGAATTATTGGGGCAAAACGGAATAGGGCGGAATGACAAAAAGAAAATACGGCTTTGATACTTAATAATGAGCCGACCCCCAAAAGTTAGACCAAGGGACTAACTTTTGGGGGTCACATCATGTTTATAATTATGTTCTTTAGGAGAATCAGTCAACTGTTATGTTGGCAAACATATGCGCTATTTCGGCAGGGCGAACGGAATGGAAGAGCGAATACGGATAACGGCGGTTTTTGCCTGCATCTGTACACATAACGGCTTCAAACAAGAAGTTTTTGCAGTTATGCGGCAATCCAAGTTCAGCAAATGGAATTTTTACGATTCCTTTCGGACTGCTTATTTTCAGTTCATTGATTTTTCCGACTTTGGGTTGGTTTTCAAAAACGTATGTGATTTCTGCCGGGCAACGCAACTGCGGAGCAGGTACGGGTATGCCTTTGCAGAGAGTTATAGCGGGTGCAGTGCCGAAATCTGTTTCTTCAACCGTAAAGAGAACCTCGCCTTCCTCAGGCCTTGCGGGAAGCGCGGTATATATTATAATGTCGTTTTCGGTCGGTGATTGGAGGATAAGCTCCGAATCTGTCGCGGCAATGCGGAATCCCTCGGTGATTTCACCGTAATAGTTTGAAAATGTGTACGGAACGGCTTTTTCAATGCTGTCGGAAATGTGTGCGTCAAGAGCGATATATTTAAATGTATATTCAATACACGGATTTTCAGACTGCACATCTATTACGTATTTTCCGGGCATAAAGCTTATATCGTAGTCTCTGTGGCATATGGATTGCGGTTCCAGTGCGAAATACTGATTTTCACCGTTATAATGAGCCGTATTAACGGGGGATATCTGCAAACGGAAAAATCCGCTTTCGTGAGATGCGCCTTCATTTTTCAGTGTCAGACGTACCGTTGCATGATAATATCCGTCTTTTTCTATTGTCGGTTCTTTTATAAAATCAATTTTGCTCGATATGCGGTTGAGTACAGGCACGTTTTCCGGAGCTTTGTATGATATATTTTCAACAAAGTCGTATATTTCCACTTGACATTCTTCTATGCTTTGTGCGTAACGTCCGCAGAAAGAAAAGTTTTCAAGCGATACGTTTTTTATGCTTGCTTCATTACTGAATCCGGATATACGCGATTTTGACGGGATTGTTTTTTGAGGTTCTACAATGGCTATATTTTTTATTGTTACATTTTCTATTCCGCCTTTTACCGGATCGCAATTCCAAACGGAATCGGTTATACGTATATCGAATATCTGTCCGCCGTTGATGTCCTCAAGACGTATGTCATCCATAAGTATGCCGGATACGTTTGCGCGGTCTCCGTGATGTATTCCCATAATGGGATATCCCGTCATTGAGTGGATGACATCTATATTTTTAAATGATATATTGCTGACTTTCTCGGCTCTGAGTTCAACGCCTATTTCCATCGGACGCGCAAAATCATTCCATAAAGTGGAGTTCCTGAATTCAAGATTTTCCACGTCTCCGGAATCAAACGCTTTTACGACGAATGAATCGTCCCATGTTCTTGTAAAAACTCTCTCCACAAGAATGTTTCTGCTTGCGCATACGTCTATGCCGTCTGTGTTGCCGCGGCAGCCTATAATATTCATGTTGTCAACATAAACGTTGTCGCAGGAGCCGAAAACGCAGGTCCAGCCTATGCTGTCGATAAGCGACACATCGTATATCTTTACGTTGCGGCATTTGGAAAGACCTATAAGACCTCCGCTGCACGGTGCTCCGTATTTATATTTTTGCTTGGTAATTATTCCGAGGCCGCATATAGTTATATTTTCGGCATTGCGGATATCAAATCCGCCGTTTACAACCGCGCCCTCTTCCACAATTTCCACGCTGGTGTCGTAGCCTTCCACATAGCAGTCGTCGGACGTATACTCCGCCGCCAACGCCGTTGGAACTACCGCTGTCAGCATCAGAATCGCGCAGACGAGACTGATGCCTTTTTTCAGGAATGTGATCCTCTTCATTTGGGTTTCCTCCTTTTTTGTGCTTGCGGGAACCTTTCTCCCGCAGGATGGTTCCAATTTATCATAAGGAGACCCCATAACGCCGGATAAACCCCGAACGGTTGATTTTTGGACGCAAACGGCAACTTAAAAAACCCCTGCTTCCGTTTCGAAAGCAGAGGTTTTTCAATCTATTCCCCTTAAAACACGAATCGCTTCTCGTGTCAACACGCCACGTAACAGG
>CAJLXE010000175.1 GCA_905210525.1 uncultured Clostridia bacterium
TTCGGAATCCGGAAAGTATATTAATATTATTCCGGATTCCTTTCTGTTTATCGAGGAAATTTTTTCTTGAAAATTACCGGATTTAATCATCCACAGATAAAAATTTTTCTCATATGGGTAACATTTATGAATTGATTACGAATAGGATTTCTATAAAGTCGAAAAAAAGTCATCGCTTTTTAACCGTGGTTTTAACGAAATTGAATTTTCCGCATAAAAAACATTCATAAGAAAAGTGTTTTGCAAATATATATTTACAAAACGAACAGTTCCCCGAGGAGGATTAAAAAATGAACATATATCAGGATATCGCAGAGCGAACCGGAGGCGAAATATATATCGGCGTGGTGGGCCCTGTAAGAACCGGAAAATCTACATTCATAAAACGTTTTGTGGAAGAATTTATATTTCCGAACATGGCAGACAGTTATAACAAAGAACGGCTGAGGGATGAACTTCCGCAAAGCGGAGCCGGACGTATAATTATGACAAATCAGCCTAAATTTGTCCCGGATAAAGCGGTGGACATTGTTTTGGAGGATAATGTCAATGTCAAAGCACGTCTTATAGACTGCGTCGGATATCTTATTGACGGAGCCAACGGGCATACAGAGGACGGACGGCCGAGAATGGTACGCACTCCCTGGCTCGACCACGATATCCCGTTTGAAGAAGCTGCAGATATAGGTACTCATAAAGTAATAGAAAATCATTCAACAATAGGCATTGTGGTAACATCAGACGGCAGTATAACTGATATCCCACGCGAAAATTATATTCAGGCAGAACAACGCACCATCAACGAACTCAAAAGTATAGGAAAACCGTTTGCCGTAATAATCAACAGTAAAAATCCGCTTTCGAGCGAAACACAGCAACTCAGAAAGGAACTTTCCGATAAATATGACGCACCGGTGCACGCAGTTGACGTAATGAATATCGATGCGGCGGGCATTACAGATATTCTCGGAAGCATACTTTATGAATTTCCGGTAAGTGACATAAAATTCAATATGCCGGATTGGGTATTTTCGCTTGAAATCACTCATTGGCTGCTTGGGAATATTATAGGTTTTATAAAAAACATCGCGGATAAATCCGAAAAAATAAAGAACGTTCAGGAACTGGACGCATTTTCATTGCTTGATACTGCAAATAAAGAATTCATTACGGATGCATATCTTGCAAATGTAAATCTCGGAGACGGTGCTGCGGAATATTCGCTTAATATGTCGCAAAGCGTATTTTATAAGGTTCTTTCGGAAAGATGCGGATGCCAAGTCACAAACGATTATGAGTTGTTTGACCTTATGAAGGATTTTGTCAGAATAAAATCGGATTACGAAAGAATAGAACCCGCTTTGAAGAGCGTTCGACAGACAGGATACGGAATGGTACCTCCGTCTTTGGAAGAAATGAAATTGGAAGAGCCGGAATTGGTTCGGCACGGAAGCAAGTTCGGTGTAAAATTAAAGGCTTCCGCACCATCTCTTCATTTCTTGAGAGCAGATATAGAAACGATAGTATCGCCAATAATAGGAACCGAAAAACAAAGCGAGGAGCTGGTTAAGTTTCTTCTTGACGAATTTGAAACAGATACACAGCGTATATGGCAGACGGATATTTTCGGAAAATCACTTCACGACCTTGTGAAAGAAGGACTTTCCGGCAAGCTTTCCGATATGCCTGAAGATGTGCGTTATAAATTACAGGAAACAATACAGCGCATAATAAACGAAGGCACAGAAGGCGTTATGTGTATAATACTATAAACATAAATCTGCCTAAAAAATAATGATTTGCAAATAAACATCCTTAAAAAACAGCAAAAAGACTGCTTTACTATCCTTCTTCGGATATGTTTGCAGTCTTTTTGTGCATGAATTTTTTACAGCAGTCGTTGAAATTTTTACAATCTCTCCTCATTAGCGAATAGTTGAAAAGTTAAGAAGTAAAAAAACGACAAGCATCTTATTATACTTGTCGTTTTGGCGGAGAGAGAGGGATTTGAACCCTCGCACGGGATTACCGTCTACCGGTGTTCGAAGCCGGACCCTTAAGCCGCTTGGGTATCTCTCCTTATTTTATCTCTTACGTTTGAAAAATGATGACATGAGTTCTCTGCATTCATCCTTAAGTATGTCTTTAACAACAACTACCTTATGATTGAATTTAGGTTCTTCAAGCAGATTATACACAGAACCGCAACAACCGGCTTTTTCATCCGGCGCACCGTACACAATACAGTTCAGTCTTGCCTGAACCGCCGCTCCCGCGCACATCGGACAAGGTTCTACAGTAACATACAAATCGCATTTATGCAATCTCCAACCGCCTAAATACGAAGCTGCCGCACGCATTGCAAGTATTTCGGCATGAGCAGTGGGATCATGCAACTGTTCGCGCATATTATGTGCTCGGCTTATAACTCTTCCCTCATGAACAACTACAGCACCTATCGGAACTTCATCTTCGTCAAAAGCTTTGCGAGCCTCTTGAAGTGCTTCTCTCATAAAAAACTCTCTCACAGCAAAACAAATTCCTTCCGACAGGCGATATTGTTATCACATTTCAACAGTAAGTATTTTATCACAATATTAAAAAAAAGTCAACACCATTATTGCAATAAAGATGTTGACTCAAAATCACTCGGATATGTATTTACACATTAAATCTGAACAATACAATATCTCCGTCAACCATCACGTAATCTTTGCCTTCGGACCGCACAAGACCTTTTTCTTTTGCAGCCGCCATGCTTTTATACTTCATAAAATCATCATAGTGGATAACCTCGGCTCTTATAAAACCGCGTTCAAAGTCCGAATGTATTTTTCCTGCCGCCTGCGGAGCTTTTGTTCCTTTGGTAATGGTCCATGCTCTCGTTTCCTTTTCTCCCGCAGTAAAATAGCTTATAAGTCCCAATGTCTGATACGACACTCTTATGAGCTTGTCCAAGCCCGCTTCGTCAAGTCCAAGTTCTTCAATAAAAACAGCTTTTTCATCGTCATCAAGCTGAGCTATTTCCTCTTCAATCTGAGCGCTTATTTTCATTACAAGAGAACCGTGTTTTTCAGCATAATCCTTTACGCTCAGCACATAATCGTTGTCTTCACCGGCAACTGCATCTTCCGAAATATTAGCAACATAAATAACCGGTTTCTCGGTAAGAAAGCAATAACCTCTTATCATTTTTTTCTGTTCATCATCAAGATCAAGACTGCTTACAGGCTTTTCGTTCTCAAGACACGTCTTTATGCTTTTAAGAAGATCGTATTCACCTTGAGCTTCTTTATCGGCTTTGAGTTTTTTCTCGGCATTGAGAAGAAGCTTGTCCGCAAGTTCCATGTCTGCAAGTATAAGCTCTATATTTATGGTTTCTATATCCCGCAACGGATCTACACTGTTATCAACATGAATAATATCATCATTATCAAAACAACGTACAACGTGTACTATTGCATCGACCTCTCTTATGTGAGAAAGGAATTTGTTTCCCAAACCTTCTCCCTTGCTCGCACCTCTGACAAGTCCCGCTATATCCACAAAATCCACTACCGCCGGAGTAACCTTCTTTGAATTGTGCAATTCTGCCAAAATATTAAGCCTTTCATCAGGCACAGCCACTGTTCCCACATTCGGTTCTATTGTGCAAAACGGATAATTTGCGGATTCTGCACCCGCTTTTGTAATTGCATTAAACAAAGTTGACTTTCCTACATTCGGTAAGCCTACTATACCAAGCTTCATTATCTTATAACCTTAAACCCTTTCATTGATTAATTCAGTAAAATTAACTGTTTTATTGCGGCTCTGCTGCAAACGGATTGCTAAGCAATACGCAAAGCCTGTATTTCAATAAAATCTTCCTTGAAAATTGACAACCTCGTTTTATTATACCACAATTAAATGCTTCGCATTTAACCGTTACGTTTTTGCCTTAC
>CAJLXE010000176.1 GCA_905210525.1 uncultured Clostridia bacterium
GTGGTGGGTATTCAACAGTCGTTTTAAGGATATCATTTTCATAAAGTGGCTGGGAATATTCATTATGTACGGTATGTGCGTAATGTATGTACTTACGAGCGGCGCGTCGGAAAGCTACAGCAAGTTTGTATTCGGCTTCATCATAATTGTGTATACAATGGATTTCGGTGTTATGTACGGATATGTTACGGCAGTGGTTTCTTCCGTCACTATTCTTTTGATTGATATTGTATTTTATGCAAACGCAGGGATTAATCCGTATCTTCAGAATGATATAGCTTTATGTGCTATGTTTCTTGCTCTTGCATGGATATTGGGTTATTATGTTAAAACGGAAAATGCACATATTGATGACATGTGGAAATTGGCAAATCTTGACGGATTAACGGATACTTATAACCACAGATGCTTTTATGAAATTATGTCAAAGCTGTTTGAAGACGACAAAAACTCTGAAAAACCGTTATCATTTCTTATGATAGATATCGATTATTTTAAAAACTACAACGACATTTTCGGACATCAGAAAGGTGACAACATACTTGTAAAAATTACCGATATAATAAAAGAAACTTTAACGGAAAAAGATTATCTTTGCAGGTATGGCGGTGATGAATTTGCAGTCATATACTGTGATACAGACAGAGATGCTGCTATGATTAGGGCAAACGAGCTGAGAGAAAAAGTCAATCGGCATAAATTTTACGGACAGGAAATGCTTCCTCAAGGCAACTTGACAATATCCATAGGCGTTTGCGGCAGGCAGGACAAAGATGATACGATAAGGGCACTTATTGAAAGAGCGGATATGGCTTTGTATAAAGCAAAATGCTTCAGAAAGAACAGAGTTGAATTGTATTCGTCTATTTTTGATAGATTCACTCATCTTGACGCAAAGTCAGACGAAAGCATGATTCCCATAAAATCATTGATTACAATAATAAATTCAAGAGACAGATATACATATTGTCACACGGAAAGGGTTGTGTTTTATTGCGAAGCGTTTGCGGATTATACGTGTATGTCCGAAGACGACAGAAGAAAGCTTGTGTACAGCGCATATCTTCACGATATAGGCAAAATAAATGTTTCAAAACAAACGCTTATTTCTGAGAAAAAGCTTAATGAAGACGAATGGCGGGAAATACAGAAGCATCCGATTGACGGTGCTGATATAATAAGGTACATGAATAATCTGGATGGTATAGCGGAAATTGTTTTGCAGCATCACGAGCGTTATGACGGTAGGGGCTATCCGAGAGGTCTCAAGGGAACACAGATAAACAGATTTGCACGAATACTTGCCGTTGCAGACAGCTTTGACGCAATGACATCAAAGAGACCGTATCAGGACAGAAGAGCCATAAGCGATGCATTCGCGGAGATAAGACGCTGCGAGGGAACACAGTTTGATCCTGAAATTGCTGAAGAATTCATAAAAACTATGGATAACATATAAATCATAATACTTTGAATAGTCTGCATATATAATTGTAGTACTAATGCGGAATTTATCAGGCAAATAGGCCTGCGGGAAATATCGAATATGTTAATTTCCCGCAGGTTTTGATTATACTTAAATATATTTTTTAACAACGGTTATTTTTATTGTTTAAATTGCTGCTGTTTTATAGCGCTGTTTGTCGTGCTTGCATGAAAAAATTGCAGTACGTACAGATAAATATAATGTTATAAGGAAAAGGTTTTAAAATATGGGAAAATATTTTGGAACAGACGGTTTCAGAGGAGAAGCCAATGTAAATCTTACCGCAGAACACGCGTTTAAGATAGGACGCTTTCTCGGTTGGTATTACGGCAATGCACTGTCCGGCAATGAAGACAGACACAAGGCAGGAATAGTGATAGGCAAGGATACGAGGCGTTCAAGCTATATGTTTGAATATGCGATTGCTTCGGGGCTTTGTGCATCGGGGGCTAATGCGTATATATTGCACGTGACTACGACGCCAAGCGTATCTTACGTAACGCGCAACGACGGTTTTGACTGCGGAGTCATGATTTCGGCGTCGCACAATGTATTCAGTGACAACGGCATAAAGCTTGTAAACGGAAGAGGCGAAAAGATGGACGATGACACTATTGCTCTTATTGAAGCTTACATAGACGGTGATATGAGTAAGTTTGGTGTAACCGAGAACGATCTGCCTTGGGCGACAAGCGAGAATATAGGAAAAATTGTGGATTATGTGGCAGGACGTAACAGATATATAGGTTACCTCATTTCGGTTGCGGCAAATTCTTACAGAAATTTTAAGGTAGGCCTTGATTGTGCAAACGGAAGCTCCTGGATGATAGCAAAATCGGTATTTGAAGCACTTGGCGCCAAAACATATGTTATAGGAGCCGAACCGGACGGAACCAATATAAACAAAGATGTGGGCTCCACGCATATTGATACGTTGGCGAAATTTGTTAAAGAAAAAGGTCTTGATGTAGGCTTTGCATACGACGGAGATGCAGACAGATGTCTTGCGGTGGATGAAAACGGAGAAATAGTTACAGGGGATCATATACTGTATATTTTCGGAAAAAGACTTGCTGCAAGAGGCGAATTGAATGGTAATACTGTTGTTACGACTATAATGTCAAACATAGGACTTTACAGGGCTCTTGATGAAGCCGGAATCAGATATGTAAAAACTACTGTCGGCGATAAGTATGTATATGAAAATATGCTCGAAAATAATTACAGCGTAGGCGGAGAACAGTCCGGGCATATAATTCTTAAAAAATATGCTACAACAGGAGACGGTATTTTGACATCAATTAATATCATGGAAGAAATGATAGACCGCAAGCTCCCTCTGAGCAAACTCAAAGAAGCTGTCACTATATATCCGCAGGTGCTTAAAAATGTACGTGTGAAGGATAAAAAGGCTGTTATAAATGATGCGTGTATCAAGGAAAAAATCGACGCTATATCATCAGAGTTTAACGGTACGGGACGAATATTGTTAAGGGAGAGCGGTACCGAACCTGTAATCAGAGTGATGGTGGAAGGAAAGTGTGCGGATGAATGCGAGAAGCTTGCAGGCGATGTTGCAGAACTTATAAAAAACAGACATTCTGCAAATTAACAGGAAAGGTAAAGACAATATCTTAAAGGTAGCAGAGGAATATGAACAGTATTAAAACAAGCGAACTTTATAGTCTTGAACACACAATAGCGGCGGAGTTGCTTTCAAAAACGGAATATCCTTGGGAAGCGTTATGCAAGATAGGCGAGTTTATTTTATATTTGGGCGAAAGGCTTCCGGCTGATGAATATTGCAATCCTTCCGAAAATGTATGGATAGCCAAAACTGCAAAGATTGCTCCGAGCGCAAGTATAAACGGACCGTGTATAATTTGCGCTGAGGCAGAGGTGAGGCATTGTGCATTTATAAGGGGAAATGCAATAGTTGGCAGATCGTGCGTTGTAGGCAATTCATGTGAACTTAAAAATTGTATTCTGTTTGACAATGTTCAGGTGCCGCATTTCAATTATGTAGGAGATTCAATTTTGGGGTGGCGAGCGCATATGGGTGCAGGTGCCGTTACGTCAAACGTTAAGAATGATAAATCTCTTGTAAAAGTAAATTGTGCTGATTGGACAATAGAAACCGGACTGAAAAAATTCGGCGCAATGATAGGCGATATGGTTGAAATAGGATGCAACAGCGTTATAAATCCGGGTTCCGTAATAGGAAAAAACACATGGATATATCCGCTTTCGTGCATAAGGGGTGTCATTCCGGAGAACAGTATATATAAAAATTCGGGAATCACAGTAAAAAAATCAAAAAAATAACTTTAAGCGCCAGACCGTCTTGAAAAATACGGTTAACGAGGTGAAGGATTATCGAAACTTTCGGCGGATGTCCTTCCGGCAGAACAAAAACTGTCGCATTTTGCTTTCAAATATACAGGCAACTGTAA
>CAJLXE010000177.1 GCA_905210525.1 uncultured Clostridia bacterium
AAAAATGTAAGGATTTTTTTTGAAAAAATTTTGCTGTAATTCCGTAAATACGGCAACATCCCCCCTCGTCAAAAGGCATATATCGGCATAAAAATTTAACATTTTTGCCATATTTTGATTGATGACAAAATCCGATGTGAGTGTTACAATCAAACTACGATGCGGGATGAAGCATGGGGGACAAGCTTCATGACTGCTCAAATAAATTTTTTATACAGAAAGGAATTTGACGATATGAAAAGACAGATTAAAAATTTAATTTGCGGTATTTGTTTGGTAGCTGTATT
The DNA here is from genome assembly GCA_905210525.1 of uncultured Clostridia bacterium. GTDB lineage: Bacteria > Bacillota > Clostridia > HGM11327 > HGM11327 > SIG351. The sequence goes on from CAJLXE010000177.1 coordinate 288, forward strand.
CACATTTGCTTTTGCGGGCGTTGCTAATGCCCAGACGTGTACAACATGGCGTTGCAGGATGCAATCCGTTATTTCAAATTATTTTCCCAACGGGTCCTCATCCGCAAACAGATCGTTTATAAAGATTATAAAAAATAAATACAATTCAGGTTCTTCAAACAATACGTCATCGGGCAATACGAATACATCACAGGGCAACGGCTCGGGCTCTTCAACCACCCCCGACGCACCGACAACGATTTCTTCATACGCTCAGACAATGCTCCGACTTGTAAATGAAGAAAGAGAAGCCAACGGACTTTCAAAGCTTACATGGAATGCGGAACTTGCAAAGGTCGCTCAGGCAAAGGCTCAGGATATGGTTGACAACAATTATTTTTCACATACATCACCTACGTACGGCTCGCCGTTTGATATGATGAAATCCTTCGGAATAAAATATCGTTATGCGGCTGAAAATATTGCAAAAAATTCATCCGTTGAGAAAGCTCATGTGGCTTTGATGAATTCAGAGGGACACAGAAAAAATATTCTTAATGCAAACTATACGGGTATAGGCATCGGTATCGTGAAAACATCCTCCAATTCTTACACGATAGTTCAGATGTTTATAGGTTGATTTAATCTGAAAAACAAAACGAAAACGGACAGTATATACTGCCCGTTTTCGCGTATTAAGACACATAATAATTCATGAATCCGGCTTGCGGCGAGTTATATTTTTTTTATCAAAATATACAACATTATTTGACAATATCCATGAAATATGGTAAAATTAGCATATATAAATATCGGGAAAAATTATTAATTGCAATAAATAATTTTTACTCCGAACGGAGGCAGATATGAAACGAAAGAATTATAACATTTACGATATTCCATGGGATAAAGAACCAACAAAGGTAAAGGCGGAAGAATATTTTAAATATTTTGACATGGGCACATTGTCCGACAGCATTGAAACAAATACGGATATTTCATCATTGTACATTATGGCGCACAAAGATCTTACGGAAGCCGTTGAAAACAATATGTCCGATGAAAACGGAGAACTTATATTGTTCGACAAAACAAAATACGACAGAGGCACATTTTCCGCATATATTATTTCAAAGGATATGCCCGAAGTGGCAATGAAAAACGGAGATTGCGTAATTCTTGATATAAACAAAAAACATTTTTCCGGCAACGGACTTTATGTGCTCAATACGAGCGGCGTGCTTAATATACAATACATACCCGCTTCGGATGACACGGATTTCCTTATAATAGAGGCCAAGGTCTGCGAAATACGAAGAAAAGTATAATTTTTATTCCCGCAAGACCAGGCATATTTTTTGCAGGAGGGCAAATATGACGCTTCAACAGCTGCATTACATTATTACCATAGCCGAAACGGGTTCGCTCAATAAAGCGGCGGAGACATTGTATGTTGCTCAGCCGTCGCTTACGGGTTCGCTTAAAGAACTTGAAAAAGAACTCGGATTTCATATATTCAGCCGCAACGGCAGAGGCGTATCCCTTACCAATGACGGCGCGGAATTTATGCTTTATGCACGGCAGCTTTACAGTCAGTATGAGAATCTGCAGGAAAAGTTTTTGGGCGCGGGAAACATAAAAAAGAAGTTCTGCGTATCGACACAGCATTATTCTTTTGCGGTAAAGGCTTTTGTGGAAACGGTTAACAAATATGATACTTTGCAGTATGAGTTCGCAATAAGAGAGACCAGAACGAAAGACATTATAGACGACGTTGCAAAATTCAGAAGCGAAATAGGCATATTGTACATGAGCAATTTCAACAGAACCGTCATATCAAAACTTCTGAGAACGTATGAGCTTGAATTTCATCACCTGATAGACTGCAAGGCGTACGTCTATTTGTGGAAGGGACATCCCCTTGCGGAAAAAACGTTTATAAAATTCAAAGAGCTTAACGATTATCCGTGTTTGTCGTTTGAACAGGGCGATACGGGGTCTGTTTATTATGCGGAAGAGATTCTGAGCGATAAGGATTATCCGCGCATAATAAAGGCTTGCGACAGGGCTACCATGCTTAATCTTATGGTAGGGCTTAACGGTTATACAATATGTTCCGGGATAATTTGCGAGGAACTCAACGGCTCGGATTACAAAGCTGTGCCGCTGGATCCCGATGACTCGGAATGTTCGGATATAATGGAAATAGGCTACATCGTAAAACGAAATACGGTTATAAGCAAAACAGGACAGCTCTATATTGATGAGCTCAATAAATATTTGTTTGCATACAGATAAGGTTGACATATCAGGGGTGTATGTGGTAAAATATCACACGTATAAATGCCTGTTATATGGACAGGACTGCGAGGAGGATAAGAATGATAGTAAAACAGTATATTAAAGATTTTGAAAAGCTCGGCTTGGGTATGTTTGTACATTTCGGTTTGTACAGTATAATAGGCATGGGCGAGTGGGTTAAATTTACTCACGATATTCCGATAGATGAATATAAAAAGAATATGAGCAAATTTAAAGTAAGCAAGGACTGGGCGCATGAGCTTGTAAGAACTGCAAAAGAAACAGGCTGCAAATATATAACGCTTACTACGAGACATCATGACGGTTTTTCGCTTTACGATACCTGCGGACTGAATACATATGACGCCGTACATTCGGCAGCCGGACGCGATCTTGTGCGCGAATTTGTGGATGAATGTAATAAACAGGGCATTATACCGTTCTTCTATCATACCCTTATAGACTGGTCTGTACAGTACGATGAATCGACATTCAGCAAGTATCTTGAATATTTGCGTGCAAGTGTTGAAATCATATGTAAGAATTACGGAAAAATAGGCGGATTGTGGTTCGACGGAATGTGGGATCACAGAGACTGGAATTGGGAAGAGGATGCTCTTTACGGCATGATAAGAAAATATCAGCCGGAAGCAATGATAATCAACAACACGGGCATGGACAGATTGGGTATGCAGGGACATATAGAGCTTGACAGCGTTACCTACGAAAGAGGACAGCCGGTTACAATAGACCTTAACGACAGACCGAAATATCTTGCTTCGGAAATGTGCCAGATTTTCGGCAATTATTGGGGCTATTCGCCGGAAGACATTGATTATAAGCCCGTAAAGGAAATACTTGGTAATCTTATTGATTGCAGAAAGCATAAGGCAAACTTTTTGCTTAATGTGGGTCCGATGGCTAACGGAAAAATACCTGCCATGGAAAAAGGATATTTTGAAAAAATCGGCGCGTGGATGAAGTACAATGCTGCTGCGGTTCGCGATGTAACGTATGTTGAATGTAACGCCGATTGTCCGGATGATTTTATGATGTATGACAATGCAAATGATTGTTATTATTTGTTTGTTTACAGGGCGGCGGCAAAGGAAACCGTTACGTTCGATATGGACAAAAAAATCCGCACAATGAAATATCTTGACGGCAATACCAAAATAAATTTTACACAAAAGAACGGCAAAGTAACTTTTGAAACCGAGCCTTCGGTATCGGGAAGAGATTTGATTGTAAGGGTTGTAAAAATAATTACAAAATAATCGGAAGCTGTTTTTTACAGAATTAAAATTAATTACATTACGAACAAAAATGAGCG
>CAJLXE010000178.1 GCA_905210525.1 uncultured Clostridia bacterium
CACATTTTTTGTAAAAATTGCAAATTACATCATTTTATTGAAACATAAAATCGTTTTTGAAATTCGGCTTCAATAAATGTAAATTTTATTATCTGACAAAAATCAAAAATTATATATTCAAAAATATGTAATCCGTCAGTAAAAAGGCCTGTAAGTATAAATTTTATTTTTTAATAAAAAATAAGACTGCCGTCACCAACAGTCTCTTATTGATTATCAGATATCCTCCGTATATTGTTCTACAACAATGTCGGTATCTTCAAGTATGCTCATTGCGAGTTCATCCGGATAAGGATTTTTAAAAACGATTCGTTTTATTCCGCTGTTTATTATAAGCTTAGTACATATCACGCATGGCTGATGAGTTACATATATTGTGGCTCCGTCAACCGAATTGCCGAGCTTCGCCGCCTGAACTATTGCATTCTGCTCGGCGTGTATTGCATAACAATATTCCTGCTGTTTACCGGAAGCAATATTCATTTTACGGCGCAAACATTCACCGCGTTCCTTACAGCTCGGATATCCTTCCGGTGCTCCGTTGTAGCCGGTAGTTATTATTCGCTTGTTTTTTACTATTATTGCACCGACTTTTCTGTTCGGCTGGTAACAGCTTGACCATTCCGCAACATGAAATGCCATTTCCATAAAACGCTTATCCCATTTATCCATTCATCTGCCCTCCCAGCCTGATATATACAGTTTGTTTTCTCTTATATACTTTGCCACGGTATCCGGAACATAATCATCCGCCGACAGTCCCGAATTAACAATTCCGCGTATCTGTGTTGACGAAACATTATCTTCAGCCGCGTTAAGTATTATGCATTTCGTACCGTAATTCTCGTAAAGCCAATCGCACTCCCTCTGAAGCTTCTCCCCCGAATCATCATCCCTTGGATAAACAACAAAAGTACACAGCTTCATAAATTCTTCCGCTCTGTACCACTTATGCAAATAAGCAAGAGAATCGCCGCCTATTATGAAAAACAGCTCGTCATTCGGATAAGCTTGTCTGAATTCCGTCAACGTATAAAATGTGTACGATTTGCCTTTTCTGTCAATTTCAACGGAACTCGCCTCAAATTTGGGATAATCCTTTATCGCAAGCTTAACCATTTCATGCCGCTGTTCTCCGGAAACGATGTACGTATTATCTTTATGCGGAGGCATTGCCGCCGTTACGAAAATAACTTTGTCAAGCCCGATCTGTTCCAACGCTCTTAACGCAATTTTTATATGCATCCTGTGTATAGGATTAAATGTTCCTCCGAATATTCCTATCTTCGTAACAGCCACCGTCCTTTATTGCAGCGTTGAAATAAAATCTCTTATTCGTGCAAAGCCTTCTTTTATTTTATCAACTTCAAGAGTAAACGCTATTCTTATGTAATTCCCGAAGCACTCGCCGTATGCGCTTCCCGGCACGACCGCAACGTGTTCATTTTCAAGAAGTCTGTATGCAAACGTCTCTGAATCCATACCCGTATCATCTATATTTATAAACGCATAAAAAGTTCCTTCAGGTTTATTCATTCTGATTTTAGGTGTTTTCAGCACTTCTTCAATCACAACATCTCTGCGTTTTGAAAATTCATCTATTATTTCATCGGAGCCGAACATATCATCAGCCAACGCCGATATTACCGCGTGTTGAGACGCAAGCGGCGCGCACGCAACTATGTTTTCCTGAAGCCTTGTAACCGCCGACACAAGCGGTTCTGGAGCCGCAACATAGCCTATTCTCCAACCGGTCATGGCAAATTCTTTTGAAAAGCTGTACACAAGAACAGTTCTTTCCCGCATGTCCGGGAAATCCAATATACTCGTATATTCCGCGCCGTCATATACAAGAGAGCGGTAAACTTCATCCGTAATTACCGTAATATCATGTTTTACCGCAATCCGCGCAATTTTTTCCATGAAATCCTTACCGTACACAGCGCCCGACGGATTATTCGGTGTATTTATAATAATAGCTTTCGTTTTGTCCGTAACAGCGGCTTCTATTGCGTCGGCAGATATAATAAAACGTTCGGCATCATCAAACTTATTGACTATAACAGCCTTTCCTCCGCACATACTTACCATCTGCCTGTAATTAATCCAGTAAGGTTCAAGAATTATAACCTCATCACCTTTATTCAGCAAACACAGAAGAGAAGCATACAGTGCTTCCATAGCGCCTATTGTAACCGCAATTTCTTTATTGGGATCATAATATATTCCGTTACGTTTTTCAACACTTTTTGCGATTAACCGCCTCAATTCAATCAAGCCTGCATTCGCCGAATATCTTGTTTTTCCCGCCATAATTGCCTCGCAGGCAGCATTTCTTATTTTCAAAGGCGGTTTTATATCAGGATCACCCAGCGTAAAATCTATCGTATCGGTATATGCACTTGCCATATCAAACAAACGTCGCGTGGGCGACGGATTTATTTGCTTAGCTATATCAGATATATCCATTGTATTTCGGAACTCCATATAAATTTACACTTATTTTATCATAATAATCGGAATAATGCAACCATCAAATTAATACGGCGCATTTGAAAATACACAACAAAAAAACTGCGGCAAGCACACTGTACAGCCGCAGTTTCTTATATGTTAATTCAAGCATTCTTTGCAATTTCAACAAGCTTTGCAAATGCAGCCGCATCGTTAACAGCCATATCTGCAAGTATCTTTCTGTTCAAATCGATGTTTGACTTCTTGAGACCGTTTATAAACTTAGAATAGCTCATGCCGTTCATTCTTGCAGCCGCATTTATACGGGCAATCCACAGTTTACGGAAATCTCTCTTTCTGAGCTTTCTGCCCTTATAGGATGCCGCCATAGCGCGCATTACAGAACCTTTTGCTGCTCTGAACTGTTTGCTTCTTGCACCGAAGTAACCTTTCGCAAGCTTTAATACTTTTTTATGTCTTTTTCTGGCATTAATCGCCTTTTTTACTCTAGCCATTTCAAATTTCCTCCTCTATTATTTATATGGGATAAGCTTCTTAGCAAACGAAGCATCGCTTACTGCTACATAAGCTCCCTGACGGAGATTTCTTTTTCTCTTTGTTGATTTCTTTGTTAAGATATGACGTCTGTAAGCCTTAGCTCTCTTTAATTTGCCGCTTTTGGTAACATCAAGTCTTTTAGCCGCACCTCTGTGCGTTTTAATCTTAGGCATAATTAATAACCCCTTTCTTATTCGTTGGCTGCAAGCATCGCAATTATATTAAACGACTCCTGCGCCGGTTTCTTTTCAATTTTATATGAAGAATTTATCATAGAAATAAAGTTCTCAACAACTGTGATGCCGTTTTCCGGATGTGCCTTTTCGCGGCCCCTGAGTCTCAGAACGATCTTCACGCTGTTGCCGTCAGATAAAAATCTGTCTGCCATTTTTGCGCGAAAATCCATATCATGCTGACCTATTCCGACAGTGAGCTGTATTTCTTTGACCTTCGTTTCTTTTTGTTTTTTTCGTGCTTCTTTAATGCGCTTTTCCTGCTCGAATTTAAAACGTCCGAAATCCATTATTTTAGCAACGGAAGGTTTTGAATCCATCGATACCAAAACAAGATCCATTCCTTTTTCTTCTGCTATTCCAAGCGCCTCATCACGCGAAATAATGCCAAGCTGAGTACCGTCACTGTCAATAACGCGCAATTCTCTCTCACGAATCATATCGTTCATTATTACTTTTCTTGCGTCTATGGTTACCACCTCCGAAAAATTAAGTTAAAAAATAAAAGCGAATCCAAAAGATCCGCTCAGAAAATGCATTACTGTAAATATAATACACTACGCCAAAACCGTATCAACTCAATTATCGAACGGTGAGGAGCGGAAACTCTCTGCTTATTGCGTAATAACAGT
>CAJLXE010000179.1 GCA_905210525.1 uncultured Clostridia bacterium
GGTTGGGCGAATAACGCAGGTTCTTGTGCTTGAAGTAAATTCGAACTGAAGGTTTTCGTACTCGGTATTACGCAATATTTCTATGAAATACTTTGAATTAAAAGCTATTGTAAGTCCATCGCCGTCGGTCTGCACCTGAATTTCTTCGTAAGCCTCGCCTGCCTCGCTGTTTGAAGAAACGAAAAGCTTGCTGTACCCTATCTCGAATTTAACGGGATAAAGAGTTGTTTTATCCGAAAGAACGAAAGCTCTTTCAAGGATCGAAAGAAGTGCCTGTCTTCCGCACACCATCTTTGTTTTATATTCCTTAGGAATTATGTTGTCGTAATTGATAAAATTACCGCTTATAAGTCCTGTAACGAGCGTTGTTTTGCCGGTCTGAATCTTTATATACTTGGAATTGAATACAACATTCGTTATTTTGTCTTCTTCATCTGCGGAACTGAGTATTTCGCTGAGAATCTTAGCCGGCACGATTATATCAAAAGTAATATCGCTGTCAATGCTTCCTTTTACAAGCGAAAGCCTGTAACTGTCAGATGTAACCACGTCAAGAGCACCGTCACGGCATTTAAGAAAAATTCCGTTGAGCGTAGGTTTTGTTTCCTCCGTTGAAGCCGTAAAATAAGTTTGCTTTACGTATTTTCTGAATTTTTCCGTTTCAATATCAAACTTCATGTCCCCTGCTATATCGTCCATAAACGTATATTCACCGACAGGCATACCCTGAATCGAATATTTCATATTGACATAGCTTACCGTCATAAGATTTCTGTCATTGGACTTCATTTCGATAATTACGGACGGCATTTTTGATACGACGTCTCTGAAAAGAGATATGGGCAGCAGTATTTTGCCCGATTCTTCTATTTGAGCCGGAATAATGGTTGCAATGGTTTGCGATTGATTTGTGGCAACAACACGTATGGAATCATCCAGTGTTTCTATATAAAGATATTGATAAATAGGCGAAGTGCCTTTTGCGGCTGCGGCTTTCTGTACTGTTTGGATTGATGAAACCATATCCTGTTGCAAGCATGAAAATTTCATAGCAGTAATATCCTCTTTCTTTTAAATGTGTTTGTAGTATTAGACAACGTTTAAATGTTTAAAAACTCTATTTTTACGCATTAATACATAAAAAATTATGTTGAAAACGATGTTTAAACATTGTTTTTAATCGTAAGTTTTCAAATTTAAATCCTTATGGGCGATATCAGGTATATAAGGTCGCCCGATTCCACAGGCGTTATCTTACATATTCTTGTGCCCGTGGTGAACTCAAATGAAAGGAGTTCATAGTCCGTATTTCTCAGAATTTCTATAAAATTCTTTGAATTGAACGCTATTGTTACGGGAATCCCCTGAGTACGTACCGAAATTTCCTCAAAAGCGTTCCCTGCGGCGCTTGCAGACGAAACAAGAAGCTTGCTGTAATTTATTTCAAGCTTTACTGTATAAAGCGTTTCATCCGAAAGCAGATAAGCTCTTTCCAATATAGAAAGAAACGAGCTTCTGTCAGTAGTCATTATAGTGGACGCTTCATGCGGAATAATACTCTTATAATTGATGAATTTGCCGCTTATAAGTCCAGTGATAACGCAAGTATTCCCTGTCTTTATTTTTACGTATTTATCGTTGAATGCTATAACTGTCAAAGAATCATCGTATTTATCCGACGAATGTGTTACGTCAAAAACAAATCCCGCAGGTATTATAATCTCAAACGAAATATTTTCGTCTATACTCGTCGTGCAGATTGACGCCCTCGAACCGTCTGTTGTTACAAAATCCAGTCTGCCGTTATCACATTTGAGCAGCATTCCCGCAAGAACGGGTCTTGTATTGAGCGAGGCCGTAAAATATGTACGGCGTATGCATTTCTTGAATTCGGAGGTTTTCATTTTAAAACGACACGTATCCTCTATGTCGTCCGTAAACGAAAACGAAGCGGCAGGCATACACTGTATCGTGTATTTCATATGCATATAACGTACCGTCATCAACAGACGTTCGTCAACCTCAATATCTACCGGTACATCCGGCATTTTTGATATTATATCCTTCAAAAGCGAAGCGGGCGCGAGAACTTTTCCTTCATTATATATATCGGCGCGAAGCTGAGTCATTATCGTTTGCTCCGGTCCTGCGGCAACTATTCGCACGTAAGATTGACACGTATCTATATATATATAACTATAAGGCGAAGATGTATTTTTGTGAGGAATCTTCTGGGCAATTTGTATTGCAGATGTAAGATCCTGTTGCAAGCATGAAAACTTCATATTCACAGCCCTTTCGTAATTTTTGTGTTGAAATGTTCAAACAAAAAAATGTTTAAATGTCGAAAACATAAATTTTATTGAATATTACCGTAAAATTTATGTTGAAAACCATGTTTGTCATCCGTTGACAATCATATCCTCTACCTTATCGATGATGTCCTTTTTCTGCGGATCGGTGGCTATTGCGGTCTCTATAACCTTAAACGAGTTTATTATCGTAGAGTGATTTCTTCCGCCGAATTCATCGCTTATCTTCTTCAGATCCCATCCCAAAAGCTTTTTTGTAAGATATATGGCTACGTGTCTCGGAAAAGCAACGGTATGCTTTCTTTGCTGAGATTCAAGGTCAAGCATACTTATATTGAAGTACGTCGATACAACCTGTTTTATTTTTGCTATGGAAACACTGTCCGAAACAGGCGCCGGATTTTCAATGCCGAGAGTCTGCTGTGTAAACGCAAGATCTATATTTCTGTTTGAAAGCTGTGCTGTAAAGGATATCTTCTTTAAAATGCCTTCAAGCTGTCTTACGTCTCCGGATGTGTACATTTCGGCAATGAACGAAAGTGAATCATTATCTATATCAAGCATCATTTCAACGGATTTTTCCTGAAGAATTGCCAGTCTTGTTTCATAGTCCGGCGGTTGTATATCGCATATGAGTCCGCTGTCAAGACGTGAAACTATTCTCTTTTCGAGAGTTTCTATATAATGAGGGTCTTTATCGCTTGTGAGAACGATCTGTTTGTTTGCGTTTGCGAGAACATTGAAAGTATTGAAAAATTCTTCCTGCGTTTCTTTTTTACCGGCGATAAATTGAATATCATCAATAAGTAATATATCTACGTGTCTGTATTTATTTTTGAAGTTCTCTTTTTTCTGGTAGTTACTGTCGCGGTTATATCTTACGGCTTCGATGAAATCACTCGTGAATTCCTCGGACGTAACATAAAGAACCTTGAATTCGGGATGGATTTTGGCTACGCGCTGAGCGATTGCCTGCATGAGATGCGTCTTTCCTACTCCGGACTGTCCGTAAATAAGGAGCGGATTGAACGACTGTGCAGGTGATTCGGCAACGGACGACGCCGCTGCATGAGCAAACTGACTGTTTTTTCCGACTACGAATGTTTCAAATGATTTTGAATTGGATACAACGGAATCGTTTTCGGAAGTTTCTTTTTCAGCCTCCATAAGATCTTCTATTTCGGACGGCATAACAAATACCACATTTTCCACGGCTTTATTTAATGTTCTGACCGAATTTGTGGATATAAGCGAATATCTGTTGTTACAGAGATTGCGCGAATATTCACTTGAGGTTTTTACATAAAGCACGTTATTTTTAATAATCACCCCCTCCGTATCCTGAATGAAGGTTTTAAACAGTGCGGGAGATATATTTTCCTGAAGTACTGCTTTTGCGGATTCCCATAGGTTCTTTTGAGGTTCGCTCATATGAAGCACCACATTCCTTTCTTAAATGTACATATATTTTTACAGTTAAAACAAGTCGATATGAAATATAATACCGACATGCCATTAATACTGATAATTTCTCACTATATATAATAACATTAAAT
>CAJLXE010000180.1 GCA_905210525.1 uncultured Clostridia bacterium
TTTTGAATTCGGATTTGTAACCGCCGGCTCACCTTTATTGCTTGCTTCGATTATGCAGCTATCCTCCGGTATAGAACCGAGAAGCGTAATTCCGAGAAGTTCTCTTGTATCTTCGATATCAAGCATATCATTTTTCTTGATCATGTCGGGACGAGTACGGTTTACAACAAGAGACGGATTTTCTATTCCTTCCGCATAAAGCAAACCTATTATTCTGTCCGCATCTCTTATTGACGACACTTCGGGTATTGCGACAACTATGGCTTTTTCTGCACCTGCAACCGCATTTTTAAAACCCTGTTCTATGCCTGCCGGACAGTCTATTATTACAAAATCGAACTTTTCTTTAAGTTCTGCACAGAGTGATTTCATCTGGTCGGGGTTAACCGCATTTTTATCTTTTGTCTGTGCTGCCGGCATTATGTAAAGTTCTTCAAAGCGCTTGTCCTTTATGAGTGCCTGATTAAGTCTGCACTTTTTCTCAACATAATCAACAAGATCGTAAACGATTCTGTTTTCAAGACCCATTACGAGGTCAAGATTTCTCAAGCCTATATCGCCGTCCACAAGAACAACGCTCTTACCCAATTTTGCCAATGCAGTACCGATATTGGCAGTTGTGGTAGTCTTGCCTACTCCGCCTTTACCCGATGTTACAACTATTACCTGGCCCATTTTATTTCCTCCAAATGTTATGTTTATAATTAAATATTAACTGCCGATTCAATACTTATAAATTCTCCCGATATACGTGCTATTTCGGGGCGTATTGCCAGCTTTGGTTTTCCGTCCGGTGACTTTGCTATAATGTGCGCTATACGTATCTGAAGCGGCACCATGCAAAGTGCATAAATATAAGCGTTTTCATCGCCCTCGCATCCCGCGTGAGCCATTCCCCTCAGTGTGCCCAAAACAAATATACTTCCCTTTGCTTTCAGCACAGCTCCCGCATTGACATCGCCTATAACAACTATGTTGCCGTCGTACTCCACTGTATCTCCGCTTCTTATTGTTCCTTCAACATATCTTGTAGGTATGTCTATCGATTTATGGCATATTCTTGAATTTTCAGATTCGGACTCTTTACGGCGTCTTGAAGATCTTCTGCCTTCGTCCTTTCTTACAAACGGGTGACTTCTGAAATCATCCATTGTCATATAATCGACATTTGCGCAGTCAACAAATTCTCTTGTAATTTCAGCCAACTTCTGTTTTTGTTCTTCCGTAAAATGATTTCCTACAAGTTTTACGGTATTAAGTCTCGTACCGCTGAAAAAATCTTCACGTTCCCTTAAAAAATCGGTATACATTTTAAATAGCTGTTCATCTTCAAGTCTGCTGTCAAGATAAATGTCAACTCCGTCTTTTGTTCCTTTAAGCTTTATATCGCTGTTTTCCACTTAAACACCTCCGCAGAGTAAATCAATGTCAAAATTTTTGAGCGCTTGGGCAAGCTTATATACAGGCAACCCAACGACGTTAAAATAACAGCCGTCTATACCTTTAATAAACATAGCCGCTTTACCTTGAATGGCATATGCACCCGCCTTATCAAGGACGTACTCAGATTCTATATAATTTCTCGCTTCTTCATCCGAAATTTCGCGCATATGAACAAGAGTCGTCTCGCTTGCGGAATACATTCTGCCGGTATTGTCCAACAAAGCTATACCCGATACAACCTTATGAGTTTTTCCGCTGAGCAATTTAATCATTCCGAAAGCTTCGTCTTTATCTTTGGGCTTACCCAATATAACAGGCTGCACTCCGTCTGTATCGATTATTACGGATGTATCCGCGCCTATTATAACAAAATCACCGTGAATATTTATATTTTCATACACGCGGCGAGCTTTTTCGGCAGCAAGCAGTTCTGTTTGCTTTTCCGGCGAAATGCTTCCTTTTACGGCAATGCAGTCTTTGATAAAAGCTCTCTCATCAAAATCAGATGTTACCGTTTCAAAATCAGCGCCCATACCGGCAAGCAACTCACGTCTTCTCGGCGAGGCCGAAGCAAGTATTATTTTTTTCATGTTACGTTTGTTTATTAATGCAACAAAATATCGCTTGTTTCCGATATTTTATGCGGTAATTCCCCGGTGCGGAAAATACGAATTGTTCCGCGCCGGAGAAATTTTATTTTATCTGTTCAAAATTTTATATTATGAAAGCAGAAGATTTCGACTGTTTTTTGTCAAGTTCCTCTTTTTTGGCTTCATAACCCTTTCTTCCCATAAGAGCGTATGTAGCATTTTTACCTTCCTCAACTCCGGGCTGGTCATAAGCATTAATATTCATGAGCTCGCCTGCAAATGCCGTTTCCATCTCAAAGAAATAGAGAAGCTGACCCAAAGTATTGGCATTCAGTTTTGAAAGCGTAATCGTTCTGCTCCATTTCTGACAAGCATTCAAAGCATATTCGGTTGCCGATTGTTCGGTAAGTATAAGCTCGTTGAACGTATGTCCCTTAAGGAATGAAAGTGACGGTATATCATCGTATCCACCGGGAATTTCAACGCTTGTTCTGTAATTTTCAACGCCTATAAACGTTATTACTTTGTCTGAAGGACCTTCCGTATAAAGCTGAACCTGCGAATGCTGATCAGTAACGCCTATCGACTTTACCGGTGTCTGACCTTTGTTCACAATCACGCCGTCATTGTCATATTTTTTGCCAAGGCTCTCTGCCCAAAGCTGTGCATACCAATCCGCAATGTACTTAAGCGAATCGGCGTAAGGCATCATAACGGATATATTTTTGCCTTTATTCATTGCAATAACCTGCTGTACCGCAAACATTGCCGCAGGGTTTTTGCGAAGATTCTTTTCTTTGCATATTTCATCCATATGCGCCGCACCTTTAAGCATAGCCTCTATGTCTATTCCGCAAACAGCCGCAGGAAGCAAGCCTACCGGGCAAAGTTCTGAAAAACGTCCGCCGACGCCATCCGGAACTATAAACTTCTTGAATTTTTCTTCGTTGCATATTTTTGCAAGATTTCCCTTAACGGAATCCGTTGTAACCACAATGTTGTTTACGTATTTGTCACCGAGCTTTTCAATAAGCATCTCTCTTACGAGCAGATACTGCGACATTGTTTCGGATGTGCTGCCTGATTTCGTTATAACATTGAACATCGTTTTTTCTATATCTATAACATCAAACAGAGCCGCCATTCTTTCCGGGTCAACGTTGTCTATAACGTAAAGACGCGGACAACCGTTTCTCTGTTCCTTTGTGAGATCGTTATAATATATATGATTAAGCGCCTGCTGAACCGCAATAGGCCCCAGTGCCGAACCGCCTATTCCGAGTACTACAAAATTGTCAAACTTGAATTTTATTTCATCCGCAGTTTTTTTGATGTCTGCTACCACATCATCCTGAGAATACGGTAAATCCATCCACGCCGTATATGTATTTATACCGTCTTTTCTCTTTTCCGCAATAATTTCGCAAGCAGCCTCTATTTTCTTTTCATAGCCTGCAATTTCCTCCTCGGTTATACCGTCTTTTACGAAATCGCTCATAAGATAGTTATAATCGAATGTAATTCTGTTATCCATGTGACCTCCGTATTTATATACACAATTATTAAATTTCATCATACATTTATAATCAACAAGACGGCAATTTGTATATCAAATAAAAATCCGCCCGAAAATTAACAGTACGAAATTATTATACCATAAAACGACATTAAAAGCAATAATTTTAACATCATATGCAAAATATTCCTTGAAAACTAATTATATCACAAAATACGTTAAAATCAATATCAAATCCATAATTTGACGCATTTTCTTCTGCGTTGTCAAATGATATGAACCATTTGGAGAAAATCATGC
>CAJLXE010000181.1 GCA_905210525.1 uncultured Clostridia bacterium
GAGACGTTTGCTTTGAAAAGCAAATAAAGATAAGCATATGGATAATATTTTAAATGCTGTTGAAATGTGTAAAAAATTAAACGGACAAAAAATGCAGTACATAGGTCGCTGCCTTGATTTGGTATGGATTGGGTTCGGCGATTTATTTGAACGCAAAAGCAGGGGAAGAACCGAAAAGGTTGCACGATATTCATTGCATATACAGTGTCCGTTCAGAGTTGAAAATAAAAATAATATATTTGTAGGCAGTCGTGATTTGTTTATTCCGGCATCGGCGGAAGATACTGTTGTGGATTTAAACAAAAGAGAAAGTACAATGTTTGATTCCAAAATAAATTTATTTAATGAAAAGTTTAACAATGAGACTGTTGCGAATATCGAATTGAGTGGATGTGGGGATTTAAAAATTTATTTAACAAACATAAATATAACAGTGTTTGTTGACAGTTCCGATGACACAGAGGCATGGCGTTTGTTCAGAACAAACAGTGAAGCTGAGCATTTGGTTGTGTATGGTTCGGGTATTTGTTTTGAGTAAAATTAAGGTAATGAGTATTGCCGAAAAACAAATTTTATTGACAATATAAACACGGGTAACACTGAGTTTGATTGCAAAAAAGCGGCAGTTCGGGAACAAAATCCGAAAGCCCCTGAAATCGTTGTTGTGGGGTCCAAATAACTTGAATAAAACGAAACAAACGCAACAAAACAAAAATATTTATATGGAAAATTCCGAAGAAAAGAAAACTGTCAATAAAAATGAATATAAAAACTCTTTGAAATTATGCTTCAAAAACTTGCAATTAGTATAGTTTTGTGGTAAAATATATCAAATAGTTTATATTCAAAATGAAAGGAAAGCTTATTTGCGTTTTGCGCGGATAGGTTCAGGTTGTTACACTATGTCGGGACATTCAAAATGGGCTAACATAAAAAGAAAAAAAGAAAAAACTGACGCCGTAAAGGGCAGATCATTTACCAAAATAGGCAGAGAAATTGCTGTTGCCATTAAAGAAGGAGGTCCCGATCCGGACAGCAACTCTCGTTTGAGAGATGCTATTGCCAAAGCGCGTGCAAATAATATGCCTAATGATACTATAACGAGAAGTATCAAAAAAGCTTCGGGTGAGCTTGGCAGTATAAATTATGAAGACGTTCAATATGAAGGTTACGGAATCGGCGGTGTGGCTGTAATAGTAAGTACTCTTACTGATAACAGAAATCGTACAGCAGGCGATGTAAGACATCTTTTTGATAAATTCGGAGGAAACTTGGGCGCTACCGGTTGCGTGTCATATATGTTTGACCGAAAAGGTATTATTGAGATAGAGTTTGAAGATGTTGAAGATATAGATGAAGATGAAATTACAATGTTTGCGCTTGATTGCGGTGCGGAAGATATTAATATCGATGAAACTCTCGTTACCGTTTATACATCCGTTGATGATTTCAGCAGTGTAAGCAAAGCGTTTGCCGATGCAGGCAAATACAATATTATTTCGGCAGAACTCGGAATGGTGCCGCAGAACACAATAGAGCTCGATGAAGCAAAAACGGAAACATTCATGAAAATGATAGATAATCTTGAAGATAATGATGATGTTCAGGATGTTTGGCACAATTTGGCTTGATATACTTTAATTCGGAGATTACAATGAATCGTGAAACAATAATTATACTTGATTTCGGAGCACAATACAGTCAGCTTATTGCAAGAAGAGTGCGCGAAGCTAATGTTTACTGCGAAATTCTTCCGTACAATGCTTCTGCTCAAAGAATAAAAGAAAAAAATCCGTGCGGAATTATCTTTTCCGGCGGTCCTTCAAGCGTAAATGAACAAAATGCACCTTTTTGTGATGACGGTGTATTCGATATTAACGTACCGATTCTCGGTATATGCTATGGCGTTCAGATGATTGCAAAGCATTTCGGTGGCAAAATATCTCATGCACTTAATCCGGAGTACGGCAGAACGGAAATAAAGTTCAATACGGACAACAAACTTCTTTGCGGTGCGCCTGAAGAAAGTATGGCACTTATGAGTCATTTCGACACGGTAAGCGGTCTTCCGGACGGATTCGTTTCCATTGCTTCAACCGCAATGTGTTCGAATGCTGCATTGATGAATGAAAAACTTAATATTTACGGTGTACAGTTTCATCCCGAGGTAATACATACGGATGCGGGACAACTTATAATAAAGAATTTTCTGATTAATATATGTAAGTGTACGGCGTCTTGGACTATGTCATCGTTTGTACGCAATTCAATAGCGAGCATAAAGGAACGTGTCGGTGATAAAAAGGTACTTCTTGCTCTTTCAGGAGGCGTTGACAGCTCGGTTGCGGCGGCGCTTATAAGCAAAGCGATAGGATCACAGCTCACTTGTGTATTTGTCGATCATGGCTTGATGCGAAAAAATGAAGGCGATGAGGTTGAAGCTATGTTTAAGGACTTCGATCTTAATTTCGTAAGAGTAAATGCAGAAGACAGATTTTTATCAAAATTGGCAGGCGTAGAAGAGCCGGAGAAAAAGCGCAAGATAATAGGCGAAGAATTTATCAGAGTATTTGAAGACGAAGCAAAGAAAATAGGTCATGTGGAATTCCTTGCTCAGGGAACGATCTATCCTGATGTTGTAGAGAGCGGCACGGGTACTTCTGCCGTTATAAAATCTCACCATAATGTGGGCGGGCTTCCTGATTGCGTTGATTTTGACGATATAATAGAACCTTTACGCGAACTTTTCAAGGATGAAGTGCGGCTTGCGGGGGAAGAACTCGGTTTGCCGTCATATATGGTTTGGAGACAGCCGTTCCCGGGACCGGGGCTTGCAATTCGTTGCATAGGTGCGGTTTCTAAGGACAAGCTTGATATTTTGCGCGAAGCGGACTTTATATTCCGTGATGAGATTGCAAAGGCGGGTCTTGACAGAGTACTTTGGCAGTATTTTGCTGTTATTACAAATATGAGAAGCGTAGGAGTTATGGGTGATGAAAGAACTTATGACTACACAGTCGCACTCAGATCTGTAAACAGCAGCGATGCTATGACTGCACAGTGGTCAAGAATTCCGTTCGATGTTCTTGAAAAAGTCTCTGCACGTATTGTTAATGAGGTTGCAGGCGTAAACAGAGTTGTTTATGATATTACATCAAAACCGCCGGCTACAATTGAGTGGGAATAATTTTCATGTCATTAAGAACCCAGTATTTATGCGTGTCTTGACGATTTCAAAAAGTAAATTGATAGCAAACCATCAGGCTGTTTTATTCTAAACAGACCAAGCGGCTTGCCAATAGATTATCTTAAATACTAAAAAGGCATTACTGACTTTTTGCAGTCGGTAATGCCTTTTTTCTATGCTTATTTAGGTGTGTTGAAAGCAATGCTTTCAGGGTGTGTATAACGCCGGTTATCGTATTCCGCTTTTGAGATTTCATCTTTTTTAAGTTTTTGTGCTTGCTTTTTCCAAGCGGTAAACATACCAAACATTGTAAGGCAGTTTGTACCCATACCCTTGTCTAAGTGTAGACAAACCTTACCGTCAAGCTCGGTGATTTTAAGACCATATAAATCTTCAAGGGTGAATAATGCGTGCATTAAGCCGTTGTAGTTATCTATGTCAGGAATTGTTAATGCTTTAGTATATATACCGAAGATCTCTGCAGGATTGTTTGTTAAATCAGCCTTTGGCGTTCTTGAACCTGATTCATACTGCGCCATACGGATATCGGCGTTTTTTTCAGCAAAAACGACTGCCTGTCCCAAGTGTTTTTGGGTCATTCTACGCAGAATGTTCAACTTAGCAGACGACAGAAAGCAATTAGCTAAATACAACAAGAAGTC
>CAJLXE010000182.1 GCA_905210525.1 uncultured Clostridia bacterium
GGCTACGCCGTCTATATTTATTATAACACAATTCTTCCTTAAAAAATAATAAAAGAGAATTGTGTTTCAATAAAATCTTCCTTGGAAATTAATTAATTTGATTTTATTATATCACAATCCTTTCCCTTAAGTCAAGATTTATTGCGGTTTTTGTATTATTTTGCCGTCACACATCAAAAAAGGACAGCCGTAAAAAACGAACTGTCCCATCTCATGTTTATTTTACAAAGCTCTTTTTCTTTACAACCAATCCCGTCACAGCTACTCCGCTGATAATCAGCAAAGCAATCCACAACGCAAGGTTTTCCGTATCTCCTGTTTCCGGAATATCCGGCAACTTTTCTATTACGGTATCCTCTTCGTCAATTTCATTTGCTGCATCAGCGTCTGAAAAGAATTTTCCGCATTTACTGCATTGCCAATACTCAATATTTCCCTCTTCATCCTTCGTTGCATCTTTTGCGGGAATATGAATGAGATTATTCTTATGTCCCAATGCGTCTATATGAGCAAAGCCTTCGGTATAGTCGCAATTTTTACATTTTTTCCCTGCTTCATATCCGTCTTCTGTACAGGTTGCTTTCTTTCCAGGTACATCAATCAGATCATGATCAAGTTTGCCGATAGGTGCAAATCCTTCCTTATGACCGCAACGTTTACATTCTTCTCCGGCTTCATATCCGCCTTCTGTGCAGGTTGCGTCTTTTCCCGGCAAATCAACCATATCATGTCCATAGTAATAGTCCTGACAAATGTTTTCCAGCACGCCTGCCGTATCTTTTGCGGCAATCTGCAATTCGGTTACTTCATCACCGCTACCGATAGCTTTAAGAGACGGGTTCTTTTCGCTGTCATAAGAATTATTACTGCATTCTTCAACATTACTTTGGTCCACAATCGCGATAAAACCTCCCACAGAGCCTTCAACAAGTGCCGTAACTTTTCCCGCTGCATGGCATTTTTCAATTTTAACATTGTTAAACATCGTTCCGGCAAAGCCGCCTACTTTCGGATCATAATTCTGATTTACGTTACTCCTGACATCGCCCATGGCAATACTGTTTTTAATACTAACCACTTCCTCGACATAGCCGACAAAGCCTCCGAGATTCCAGTTTCCTGCCTCGACATCTCCGTATGCCGCACAGTGATCCACTGTTGTTTCACAGAACAAAATACCCGCAAAGCCGCCCGTAGACCAGCCCTGACTTGTCACTTTTCCTTTTGCAGTGCAATCCGTAAGAACAGAAGTAAATGCATTGCCTACGAATCCGCCGCTTATACATATGCCTTCAACCTCTGCATCGGCAGTACAGTTTTCAAAATGCGTATAACTTGCGTCTCCCACAAGACCGCCCGCATTCATTGAAGAATTAACCTTACCCGATACCGTGCAGTTCTTGACAACCGTATATTCTACATTGCTTCCTCCTAAAACAGTAATTGTTCCTATAAGCAGACCTGCACCGTATTGATATTCTGTGTTATCTGTGCTGGGACCGGCAAAAACAGTTCCGTTTTCTACTGTTAAATTCTGTATAATCGGTTCGTTGCTTATTGCTGCAACGCATCCGAATAATCCCGCGCTGCGGTTTTTCCCTCTCTCATCAACATAAAGTCCGGTAATTTTTTTGCCGTTACCGTCAAAATAGCCGCTGAATGACTGACTTGAGCCGTTACCGTAGCTTTCATAGCCAAAAGGCACCCATACATGCTCTGACAAATCAATATCCGCTGTGAGAATAAAATATTCTCCGCTGTGTGTCTTCCCAAACACACCGCTGTTGACTTCTTTTGCAAGCAATGCCAACTGTCCTGCCGAAGCAATTTGGTACGGATCTTCTTTAGTTCCCGTGCCGCCCGCAAACGCGTCTTCAACATAATCTGTCCAGATGCCCTGCGGTACTTCATCGTTTGCCATTGCAGCCGCAGGTACAAAAGCTGCCAGCATGCAAATACCGAGCATCAAACAAATAATCGTTCGTTTTAATCTCATTTGTAAAATCCTCCCGTTTACAGACGATATATATCGCCCGTTATTAGGAAGTATTATATCATATTTTTCTAAAAATAGCAATATTAGTTTGTGCAACCCGAGGTTGCACAAAATGCTCTCTTACGTTTATTGTATTTACGGATTTGTTCTGATATAATTGTTTTAAAGGCATGTTTTATCCGAAAATATATTTTTGAAATTAATACTCAAATTTTATATATTTTTTCCGGGTAAATAATTGCGGAATAGTTTAAAACTCACAAGGAGGTTACTTTTATGTCAATAGGCAACAAAATAAACAAACTGCGCACCGAAACGAATATGTCTCAGGAACAGTTTGCCGAATTATTCGGAGTGTCGCGTCAATCCGTACAAAAATGGGAATCGGGTGCTTCTTTTCCTGAACTGGAAAAGATAATCAAGATTTCAAAATACTTTGATATTCCGATAGATTCCCTTATTCTTGACAGTGACGCAAGGATAACCGAAGAATTAAAGTTCACCAAGCGTCTTAAACCCAAATATCAAAACTTACACGGATGGGAATCATATTCTTCCAATTTATTTAACGAATACACTCAGTCAACCGATGAAGGACTGGATCTCGGCGCTTATTTCGATGTGTTTACCGCCGTATCGCGTCTTGAACAAAGCGAAGCTAAAAAGCTTCTTGCGGATGTTCTGTTTGACGTTGTTCTGAATGCAAAAAAGATTGACGGATATAAATATATAGAACCCTGCGAGCTTGATGAAATCAAAAATCTGAGAGAAAACTTCAATATCAATTTCCCTGCCGTAAACATGAAGCTGTACGAAAATAAACTTTCCGGAGCATGGCTCGGCAGAATATGCGGGTGTCTTCTCGGCAAAACTGTAGAAGGGATTAAAACGGATGAACTCATACCTTTTCTCAAGGAAACGGGAAATTTTCCGATGCACAGGTATATTCTTCACAGCGACCTGAATGACGATATAATAAATAAATACCAATACCGCTTTGCAAGCAGATGTTATGCCGATAAAATAGACGGTATGCCCGTTGACGATGACACTAATTACGTGATAATCGCGCAACAGATTCTGGAAATGTACGGCAGAGATTTTACTTCATATGATGTTTCGCGGGCATGGCTCAGTCTGCAAAATAAGGATGAATACTGTACTGCCGAACGTATTGCTTACTGCAACTTTGTAAAGGGATACGAACCGCCCGAATCTGCCGTTTATAAAAATCCTTACCGTGAATGGATAGGCGCACAAATCCGAGGAGATTATTTCGGATACATCAATCCCGGAAATCCCGAGCTTGCCGCGGAAATGGCTTTCCGTGACGCACGTATATCTCATGTTAAAAACGGTATATACGGAGAAATGTTCATCTCCGCAATGATTGCCGCTGCCGCTTGCACAAATAATATAAAAGATATTATTCTATGCGGACTCGGACAAATTCCCCATACATCAAGACTGTATGAGGCAATAAAAAACGTTATATCAGATTTTGAAAACGGTGTTCCCCAGATTACCTGCTTTGAACACATTCATAAAAGATTCAATGAACACTCCGTTCATGACTGGTGCCACACTATTTCAAACGCAATGATAGTTGCCGCTTCCCTACTCTACGGAAACGGTGATTACTCAAAATCAATCTGTATGGCAGTTCAGACCGGTTTTGATACCGATTGCAATGCCGCAACTGTCGGCTCAATCGTCGGAATGGCTTATGGCCCCGAAAATATAGATAAATCTTGGACCTCCCCCATTAATGATACCCTCCATACCTCTATATTCGGTATAGGTACAGTCAAAATCTCCGACAGAATAAAACTTACATTAAATCATATTT
>CAJLXE010000183.1 GCA_905210525.1 uncultured Clostridia bacterium
GTTTTATATACGGTTGCAATTAAATCCGTGGGAGAGCGCAGTTCCATGGGAACCATAGGAGTTGTTATATCCTTGACCTGAAAGTTGTAAGTGTAATCGTCAAAACCCTCTTTTTTTATTTTTATTGGGATTTCCACATCAAATTTTTCTCCGACTTTCACCTGGCTCGGTCTGTATGTGCGGTATATATCGTATTCCGTAAGCTGTAATGATGCTTCTCCGTTTATTACGGAATATTCCTTATTCATTACATAGACCTTGTCACCGTTTGTCTCTACGGCAATTCTGAAGAATTTGTCACCGTTGACGTCAGTGTCGGAATACTGATGTACCTTTGCATCCAACAGAGTCGGGTCATGCGATGTACTCGGTGCAGTAGGGGAGGGTGACGGTGTTATGGGACCGGCAAACATGTTATCCAAAAGCTTAATGGTTCCCCACACTACTATTACCGCAACAAGTGCGATAACGGCTATTGCAACTGCACGGCTCAAAGCAACTTCGTTTTTCTTCTTTTTGGGCGGCTGCGGATTGCTGTCGCGTTTTGAGGAAGTGCGAACGGTAGTTTGCTGATTTCTGTATGCAGAGCTTGAATAAACAGAACCTATGCTGTCGGAAGAATCCTCAATTTCCTGATCTTCCTGAGGAAGTATCTCTTCTTCCTGCTCCTCATTTTCTATTTCTTCGGATTGTTTATTGAGCGGATTGCCGCAATTATAGCAACAATTAAAATTGTCGTTATTTTTGGTTCCGCACCGTGGGCAAATAATCATATTATTTTATTCCTCCGTAAATTTTTTATTATACACACTTATTATATCAAATTATGCAGAAAATTGCAAATCCTTTTTTATAGGACAAGGTAAAGGTCAATTGCGGTTAAGCCTGTATCAATTACGCGGGACAATTTACCTTAAATGTATTTATAATGTAAGTATAACACATTCTGATAAAAATAAACCGTTTATATTTAAATTTCAAAGAAAAATAAAAAGTGGAATTTGCCTATTGACAAATTTCGAGAAATAGCGTATAATAATATACGTGCTTAGGGGAGTAGCTCAACTGGCAGAGTGGTGGTCTCCAAAACCATAGGTTGCGTGTTCGATTCGCGTCTCCCCTGCCAAAAAGGTGCAATAATTTTATTATTGCACTTTTATTTTTTTTAATGTATAATTATAGTGTTGATTCTGTTATGCACAGTGCAAACAAGCGTATTATGTATTTACAAAAAATTATACAACGGAGTTATTATATGGAGAATAGAGATTATGATTTTACACCGGAGTATGCCGTAAATGAATTTAACCGCAAAAACAGAACATTTCCGAGTGTTCGGTTTACGAGTTTTTTTATGCTTATTTCCTTGGTTTCGTATTTTTTGGTGCAGGAAATTATGTTTTTAGTGTTGAGACACTTTGACCTCGTAGATACTTTTTACAGCAATGCGTCGTTTTACTATATGTTCAGTGCGGTGTTTGAGCTTATTTATATAGGAATACCGTTTCTTGCGGTAATGCTGTATTATAAAAATGACAGAATAAGGCTTCTGCGCTTGAATCCGTTGAGTGTGAAAGAAATTATTATTATGGTTGCGTTGGGGTTATTTGCATTTCTGGCGAATATATTTCTCGTTCAGATAAACACGATAGTAGCTTCATTTTTTTCGGAAGTTACAATACCGGAGACTCCGACCATTGTAACAACTGCGGACAAACTTATTTTTATGCTTGCGCTGATTGTAGTGGCGCCAATAACGGAAGAGCTCCTTATGCGAGGCTTCATAATGCGCGGACTTGAGGGCAAATCGGTTAAGTTTGCTATTGTGCTTGCAGGTGTTTATTTTGGTATGTTCCATATGAGTTATGATACAATAGTACCGAAAGTACTTGCAGGCATACTGTTTTGCTATGTTGTTTATATTACAGATTCTCTTTATGCCGGAATAATAATGCATATGATGAATAACGGAATATCGGGAATTATAGAGCTTATGTTTACGAATCAGACTGCAGGGGATGAGGTTGCACAGGAATTGTCGACAGCGGAGCTTTTGAGTTTGTTGAAATCCGATATATTCTGGGCAGTGGTGATGATTGCGATAATTATGTCATTGCTTTCCGCATTGAGGAACGCCTCACGAAAAACTCTTGAAGACGGCAGGAGTATCGGCAAGGCAAATATACGGGAGAAGCTTCCGTGTGAAGAACATATAAAATGGACTTCGTACATACCTGTAGGAATTGCGCTTGCAATTATGACGGCAATAATGATAATGGACTGTATTTCGTGAGAAAATTGCTTTGCCGATTTTGGGGCGGATTTATACTGCGATATGTACCGAATAAGTTTACACTTTTTTAATAATATTTTGTTGCAATTATTATTTTCGTGTGTTATTATTAATCATATTGTATTTAATGTTATGAATATATATAAGAACAACTTATTTTTGGAATGAGGAAAGGCGTTTGCTTTATACATAAGCAACGGTTATAAATATGAGAGCGGATGGTAAAAGAGTAAAGAATGTTGATAATATGTATACGATAGTTCCGTATTTTATGGTTGACAGGAGCGACGCCTGCAATTCAATTACGGTACGGCTGCCGTACAAACCAATACATGAATATGTTATAGAGGCACGTAAGCAGGGCGCGCAGATAAGTTATCTCGGCGTTCTGATGGCGGCTTACGTCAGAACGGTTTGCAAACATCCGTTTCTTAACAGATTCGTTGTAAACAAAAAAATTTATGCCCGTAATGAAATCATTATAAGTATGGTTGTACAGCGTTCCGAGGACGGGGCACAGACATCCATGGGCAAAATGAAATTCAAACATACCGACGACATATTTGAGGTGAACCGAAAAATAAACGAATATGTGGCGGCAAACAGAAACGAAAACGCAAACGAAACAGACAAGATATTGAGTTTTCTTGTAAAAATGCCGGGAGTTATAAATTTTGCCACAGGCATATTGAAGTTTGCCGACAAACACGGACTGTTGCCGAGAGCTGTATTGGAAATGAGTCCGTTCCATGCTACTGCCGTGTTCTCAAATCTTGCAAGCATAAGGACAAATCATATTTATCATCATATATATAATTTCGGTACCATAAGCCAGATATTTACAATGGGAAATCTTGAAGATATCCCGAAAATGCATAACGGAGAGGTTGTGCTTGAAAGGCAAATGCCGCTCGGAATAGTGTGCGATGAAAGAATAGGCGACGGTCATGCTTATGCAAAGGCGTTTGCAACTCTTTCAAGATATATGAAAAATCCGAAGCTTCTTGAACTGACTCCGGAAAAAATTATTACGGATTTTTGATACGTTATTTAAGCAGCAACAAAGGGAGAGTGATCTGAAGTTATGGATGAAATCGGAAAAACATTGATTGAAGGCATAGCTGCCGTTTCTGTAATAGCGTGTATTGCGTATCTTATTTTACTTGCAAAAAAATATGTTCAGCGTAAACCGAAACAGTTTTCCGAAGATGCGTTTTATTGCTCTGATGTTACGGTAGAATACGATGGCTGCGAAAGTCTTATGCGTCTGTATTTTCACAAGGACGGATTGATACTTGAACGTGATGAGGGCAGAAGCCTTTGTATTCCGGCAACAAACATAATAAAGATTATCCGGCTGCCCGGATATGATGAACCTATGTATAAAGTAGAATTTGATCCTGAGGTTTCGGATCGCGACAGCCTTATATTGCGTTGCGCACAGGACTTGACAGATAAATTTATGCAGGCTGTTCCGAAGGATAAATTTGACAATACAGGCAGTAATTAACGTGGGATTGCGAAATATAAATATTAATATAA
>CAJLXE010000184.1 GCA_905210525.1 uncultured Clostridia bacterium
AGAATATTTTTGGGTTTTGTTATCAGATTATCTGATACTTCATGCCTTTTTGAGTAGGCATATTGTAGCGTATCGAATTTACTTCTATTGAGAGCTCATTGCCGTAAAGCGACTCCACAGTGCAGGATATTGCTTTGGAATCCTTCCATTCGCAGGATACGATGAATCCGCCCCTTGCTACAAGTCCTTCAAATTTGCCCTCGTTCCATTTTTGCGGAAGCGCCGGAAGCACATTTACGAAACCTTCGTGGCTCTGCAGGAGCATTTCGGCAATTCCCGCGGTTCCTCCGAAATTACCGTCTATCTGGAACGGCGGATGACTGTCAAACATATTGGGTTGGGTGCTCTTTCTTATAAGTGCTTCTACATTTTCGACGGCTTTTTCACCATTTTTCAGTCTTGCAAAGAAGTTAACTATCCATGCACGGCTCCAGCCTGTATGTCCGCCGCCGTTTTCAAGACGACGTTCGAGTGTTTTTATGCAGGCGTTGAATAAGTCGGGTGTTTTTGTATATGTTATTCTGTCGGACGGGTGCAGCGCGTACAGATTGGATATATGTCTGTGGCCGGGTTCGGCTTCATCAAAGTCATGAATCCATTCCATGAGCTGACCGTGTTTGCCTATTTTCAAAGGCGGCAGCATATCTCTGTATTCATCCGCACGTTTTGCAAATTCGCCGTCTATGCCGAGAATGTCGGCAGCCTTTGATGTCATGGAGAACAGATCGTACAATATGGAGTTATCCATTGTAGGTCCGGGAGACATTGCAACGGCTTCTCCCGTTTCGGGATCAATAAACGAATTTTCGGGAGAATTGGATGGGCAAGTAACCATATTGCCTGTTTCGGGATCCTTAACAAGAAAATCCATAAAGAATTGAGCGCTGCCTTTTATTACGGGATAATATTTTTTAAGAAATTTTGTATCTCCCGTAAAAAGATAATGTTCCCATATATGACGGCAGCACCATGCGCCGGCACACATAAAAGCGCCCCATGACGGATGTTCGCCGAGTGTTGTAAATCCCCACGGATTTGTAACCGTATGTGCAACCCAACCGCGGCATCCGTATGTTTTTTCGGCTGTTTTCTTGCCCCATTCTGAAAGCTTTTGTATGTAGTCGAAGAACGGCTGTGCAAATTCCGACAAGCCTGTTGTTTCGGCAGGCCAGTAATTCATTTGTATATTTATGTTTATATGATAATCGGAATTCCATGGAGCTACATAATCTTTGCACCAGATACCCTGCAGGTTTGCGGGAAGAACTCCGCGTGACGACGATATAAGAAGATATCTGCCGAACTGAAAGTAAACGGGAATGATTCCTTTGTCTGTTTCGGGAGTGCAGATTCTTTCGTCCGTTGTGGCATCATCGCGGTTTTCTGCGCACAAATCGATATTTACGCGTCCCATGTATTTGTTGAAGTATTCTATGTGCTCTTTTTTGATGTCGTTTATGTCTACTGCCAGAGCAACATTCATTGTTTCTTCACAGCGCTTTGCGGGAGGCGTTTTGTCTGCGTAATCCGTTGCGGCTGTTATATAAATAACGCATCCGTTATCCGTATTAACTTTTTTTACGAGGACGGAATAGTTTTCGCCTTTTCCGTCATGATGCGAGCCGTTAACTGTAATTGTATTTTCGGAATAGCTTATTTCCGTAGGTTCGAACGTATCGTTGCGCTGATAGTGGAAGGTGAGATTTTTGGTATCGCCCGTTATGATTATAACGATAACGTTGTATTTGTAAGATGAAAAATATTCTCTTTTACATCCGTCAAATTCAACTGTGGCGATTCCGTTATCCAGATCAAGAGTACGTTTGTAGTTTTCAATTTTGCCGCACTTGTTTTCTATGTAAAGCTCGCCGGCGGTCTGGTATGAACCGTAGTGACCGTTTTTGTTTGCAGTTCTGCTTCCTTCTCCTTTGCAAACGAGGTATTTGTTGCATAATTGTTGAGCTTCGGTGTATTTTTTTTCAAATACCAGCTTTTGCAGTTCCGGCAAATGAACCTTTACATCGGGGTTTTCAACGTCTTCATAGTATCCGGACCAAAGCGTTTCTTCATTTATTTGAACTTGTTCCGAATAAATACCTCCGAAAATCATTGCGCCGAGTTTGCCGTTTCCGATAGGGAGCGCGCTGTTCCAATCGGTAGCAGGCTTATTGTACCAAAGTACGTTTTTCATATGTGTTTTCCTTTCTGAACTCAGATCATATATCTGCCGCTAATAATTTTTGCGCCAATGCGCTGAATGTTTTTATATCTGCACTGGTCATTATTGTTATTTTACCGTTATTTTCATTTGATGACAGTAAATTGTTTTCATCGAGTCTGCGTTTGGTTTCTTTTGCTGTGCCGTATGCTCCGTCAAATAATCTGACATCGTAATCAAATATTTTCAGTATGCTTTTTTTTACGAACGGATAATGCGTACAGCCGAGAACTATAGAATCAATACGAATATTTTTGTACGGAGAAAATAATGCATTGATATAATCGTCAAGTGCTTTGCCCTCAAGAATGCCGCTTTCTATAATTGCTGCGAGTTCGGGGCAGGGCAGAGGTATGATTTTTGATACTTTATCGTATTTGTTCATGAGCGAGGAAAATCTGCGTTCGGACAGCGTCGCGGGTGTCGCCATGACTACGACGACGGAATCGGGCTTATACATAACGGCCGGTTTTAATGCGGGCTCCACTCCTACTATAGGTATGTCCGGATACAGTTCTCTTAAATCGTCTATTGCTACGCTTGTTGCCGTATTGCAGGCAACGACTATTGCTTTTGCACCCATGGCAAGAAGTTCTGCGGTGTGCTTCAGCGTTGCGTTTCTGATTTCATTGTGAGTTTTGGAACCGTAAGGGGCGTTAGCGGCGTCACCGTAGTATATATAATCTTCGCCGGGCATATGCTTTATGAGTTCACGGAGAATGCTTATGCCGCCTACTCCGGAATCAAATACGGCTATTGGTTGATTGTTTGACATATTGATACCTGTTTTAAGTATGCTTTGCACGATCGGGAGTTTAATCCTGATTTCGTGAGTGTTTTATAAATATTATATCATTATTTTAACCTGACGTCAACCGGACTTTAATATTATTTAAGATAATAAATTCAATATCGGGTCTGCGGCAGAACGTCTTGTTGCGCGCTGCTTTACAACTTTGTGAGTGAGTCACACGCTATTTTACGTAGCAACAGTATTAACATTTTTAAAATTGAAAATTTTTTCAGGTAAGAGCAAATTTGAAATGCTTAATTGAAAAAAAGCGTCCGAAAAATTTATTTTTTCAGATGCTTTTGTGTTACATTGATTCCGGTTGTTTGACGGAAATAATACTTCTGAAATCGGGTGAATTTATAAGCCTCACTGCATCGGCGTGTTGGTGTTGATATTATGTATGCGGAAGCAGAAAGGTTATAAATATAATGACGATTTATCGGGTAATTTTGTCCATCCTGTCTATTTTATGAGATGCATTGCGCATCTGTTCTCCAAGGATTGCGGACTTTTTCTCCAGTTGAACTGTACGTTCGACCAATTCATCGTGCTTTTCTGTGTATTTTTCGAGCTTTGCCAATCTGTAATCGAAAAGCGCGGTTGACCTCTTGTTGACAATGAATGCACTGCCAAGCGTTCCGATAAGGGCGATTACCCCTATAATGATTTCTCCCCACATAAGTGCCTCTCCTTTTCTTTTTTTATTTTTTTGCTTGAAAAAATATTTTTTTCAAGCTTGACAAATCGCTGAAAATATTATATAATGATTAATAGACGGGTTTGTATATTTTCTTCTTCTATATATATTATAT
>CAJLXE010000185.1 GCA_905210525.1 uncultured Clostridia bacterium
TATCTTACAGCAATTTCAGACAGTTGTCTTTTTTCGTCCGCGTGTTCCTGTAAACGTTTTTCCACAACCTCAAATGTCGGTCTGCGATTGGGAATTATGGCGCCTCCGTGTACACGCTGAAGCTTTTGATTTTTTTCGAGAAAATCAAGATCACGTCTTATTGTTTCTATGGATACCCCAAAGCGTTCTATAAGCTCGGAAACGGTTACTGAGCGCTGTTCACCGAGTATATGTAAAATGATTTCTCTGCGTTCATTTGCAAACAAATCTTTATTCACTCCTTTATTGATTACTGTAACTTGTATATATGCGTATTATATCATATACTCCACACAAAGTCAACCAAATACACACAAATACACAAATAAATTATTTTTGAACTATTAAAAAGGAGGAGATGCTGTTTACATTCTCCTCCTTATGAGTGTTTGTTGATTTTTATTGTGGGGCAAAATTTATTTATTAAAATTTGCCGCTTCTGCTACCTCTTGAAGTGCTACGAGATGAGCCGCCTGAAGAAGATGAGCGGTTATTGTTTTTCGGAACGTAAGTTTTGGTTACATTTTTGTAAAGAAAGAAATCTCTGCTGTTTGTAACAGCCATACTGTCTTTCTTGGTGTATGTATTTGCCGTATTTTGCATACGTACCGAGGTAAGCTTTGCCTTCATGCGGGATACTGTTATTATGGCGAGTATAATACCTACTACTAACGAAATGAGTATGTATCTCACAACAGGAAATGTAAGTCTGTCGTTACATAAGTCCGCAAAATTATCAAATGCCGTATAATAATTGCCATCCGAAATATCGGGAATAATTTCATCATCGATATTTGCGAGATCATTGTCACTGAAGTGCTTCAGACCTGAGCCAAATGCGTGAATACAAAAGTCACGGCTTTCCATAGCAAGCAGAAGAATTATTCCGTTTTCGCTGTATTTGCCTTTAAAATAGTCTGAGGCATAATTTTCCGGGGTTTTATTACCTATGGAGTCAACGGTTACAATTACGACGTCAAAATTATGTTTGTCGCTTATTTCGTTAAGCTTGTCGGAAAGAGCTTGTTTCTGACTGCTTGTGAGCAAATGCGCGTTATCTTCAATGCGGGAATCGACCAATAAGGATGCATAAGCGGAAGTTGAAAATGCCAGACATAACATAAATACAGTTATTAAGGCAAGATAAATTTTCTTTTTCATTATTTATTTATCCTCCTTAAAAGAACAGACGCAAAAGCGTAAGAATTACAAATGTTGCCGCTCCGTAAATTGCGGTAAGTCCCAGACGCCATTTTGCCGCTGCCTTTTTATCTACTGGAAGATTACCGACAAATTTGCCTGTTTGTCCGTTCATAGCGAATGTGTAGCGGTTACCCTCCCATGTGGTGTTAAGAATCCACACAGGGAACAGGGCATATTTTGCTTTTCCGTTTGCTATATGTACGTTGCTGTGTTCGGGTGTTACGGATGTGTAGCCGTTGACGGTTGAGGCAAAAGCCTGTTCGGTACTGCTTTTTACACGTTTATTGATTCTGTCAACGACCTGATTTGCGGTAACATCGTATTTATCTGCCAAAAATCCCGATAAATATGCTGTCTGAAAGTCAACTGCCTGGGAATAGTCAAACGGCTCGATTGATTCCATAAGATCGTCCGCAATTTTTTCCGAACCGTCGGCAGGCACATTTTCAAATGCTATATTACCTGAACGTAAAACGGAAAAATAGCTTGTTTCCACATAACGGTAATCACCGGATCTCCATGAACGCACCTTTGTAGCTTTATAACGTATGTCTGCATCCGCATCGGCATCGAAAAGCCAGAACGGAACATAAACGCCTTTTATTTCATCAATGTGATTTTCGTCTTTAAACAATTTAGGCAAAAGACGTTTACCCGTGAGATGCTGTTGCAGTTTTTCTTTGGCGGCTTTTTTGTCAAGCTTGAACGGTATTACATAATCGGGACGCAAATCCCCGCTGAATTGTCTTGACATAACAACCGGATTTCCGCAATACGGGCATTGTGTGGCACCTGTTGTTTCTTCGGCTATTATTTCACCGCCGCATGAATTACAGGTATAAACATACATTCCGTTTGTTTCACCGTCCTGCCACTCGCCGCTTACGGAAGTGTCCCATGACATATTGTCTTCTTTTTCTTTTTCGCTTTTTAATTCATTGTCATAATCTTTCAGCGTTTCGACATCGAATACCGTGTCGCAGTACGGACACTTCATCTGTTGAAGATCGCTGTTGAACTCTATTGAACCGCCGCAGCATGGGCATTTATATTCCAACAGGTTATCCATAAAATTTATTCCTTTCGAATTATACTGTACGCTATGCGGGTTATGTTATTTTATGTCGGCATCGTCGAACTTATCACCGCATTCGGGGCAGAATTTTGGCGGGTTGTGAGGATCTTCCGGTTCCCATCCGCATTTATCGCACTTATACAAAGGTGCGTCGGCAGGTTTTTTCTTTCCGCAGTTTGCACAGAATTTACCCTTGTTGACAGAACCGCATTCGCAAGTCCAGCCGTTGTCTTCGGGCTTCGGATTGCCGCAGTTTGCGCAGAAATTTCCTGTATTTTCAGCGCCGCACGAGCACTTCCATGATGCCTTCGGCGCAGGTTTCGGATTACCGCAGTTTGCGCAGAATTTTCCCGTATTTTCTGTACCGCATGAACATTTCCATGTATCTGCCGTGCGAGCCGCATTTTGTTGTTGCTGTTGCTGCTGTTGTGCACCCATATTGTAGAGGTTTTGTGCCGCGCCGAAGCCTCCGCCTTGACCCATGCCAACCATGCCCACGCCCATAAAGCCTGTCATTGCGCCTGCAGAGTTGCCTGCGGCGGTCTGCATTGCGTCTGCAGTTGCGTTTGTCATTCTGCCTGCCATCATATATGGGTTTGAACCGATATTCGCCGCGTCCTCAAGCTCGTTTATCTTCTTCATATCGTCATCGGTGAGTGTTATCGGGTTCAATGCGATTTTGCCTACAGAAATACCTCTGTTTTCAGCCCATTCCTGTTTGAGGGCATTATTCATTGCATCTTTCAGTTCGTTGGCTTTTGCAGGTATTTGCGCGGGTCTGAGTTCTTGTTCGGAAAGAGCTCCGAGTGCCGGCTGAAGTGCGTCTATAAATTCTGTTTTAAGCTGATCGTCAATCTGATCTCTTGTAAATTCATCTGCCACGTTACCGCAAAGTCTTGTGTAGAACAGCATAGGATCTGATATTACGTAAGTATATACGCCGTTGCATCTTACCTGTACGGTTCTGCTGATACCGATGCGCTTATTTACAACTTCAAACATTATCGGGTTTTTGGTGCCGAATTTGTTATTCAGAATTTCTTTTGTATTAAAATAATATACGCGCTGGTCTTTACCTGTATCTCCGCCGTAAGTGAAACGCTTGCCTATTGTTTTGAATGTATTCAGTATGCCTTGGCCGAACTTGCCTGTGAAAATACTCGGTTCTGTTGAAGTGTCATACGTAAATTCACCGGGTTCTGCGCAAAATTCCACTATTTTACCTTGCTCTACTATTATCATGCACTGCCCGTCGGCAACCGCGATGCCGGAACCGTTTGAAATAATGTTATCGTTTCCCTTAGTGTTTGATGAACGGCTGCTTGTTTGTTTTTGACCTTTTTTCATCAGCACATCGTTAGAAAGTGCATCGCAATAGAAAAATTCCTTCCACTGATCTGCAAGAGTGCCGCCAAGCGCACCGATACCTGCTTTAATAAGTCCCATAATGACCCCTCCCTTTTGGAATATGCGCCTATGATATTTTTGTCGGTA
>CAJLXE010000186.1 GCA_905210525.1 uncultured Clostridia bacterium
CTGTTTATTACATGGGCAAACAGCAGATGGAAGTTCAAAGAACGCGAGCGCTCTTTTAAGTCTGAATTTATAAGTGAGCTTCCGCAGGAGTGTGTTAAATTTGTAAGCGCTGCACAGGAGGCAAAGCCAAAACTTTCATATTCTTTCGAGGATTCGGACAGACCTGCAGCAAAACCGCAAACACCGTCTTTCGGCAAACCGATATACAGTGCTTCTTTTCAGAATACAGTACAAAAACAGACTCAACAGTCGCCGGTTTCGTCAAAGTACCATATTGGCGACAGGGTTCAGCATTCAAGATACGGAATGGGCACAATACGAAACATCAGCACACGCGGAGCCGTTACAGTATTGGAAATAATGTTTGATGGAGTTGGCATAAAGCAGTTTGACGCAGCACTTGCAGTTCTTAAAACAGTAGTATGAAAAAGCGTATTATCGGGGAATACAGCGGACATATTAATATAGTAACGACAGATATAAACGGAGAATAAACATATTATGCAGGAAGATATAAAGAATAAAATAGAAGCGTTAAAAAACGAACTGCTAAGACATGAATATCTTTATTATGTCAAGGATGCACCCGAAATATCGGACACCGAATATGATATGATGATGAAAGAGCTTGAAGCTTTGGAATCTGAATATCCCCAGTTTGTTTCCCCCGATTCTCCTACAAAAAGGGTAGGCGGTACAGTTTCGGAGTCGTTTGAATCCGTAAGGCATGAAGTTCCGCTTTTAAGTCTGGGAAATACCTATAATATCGGCGAAGTTGACGCTTTTATACAAAGAACCGCAAAGCTTGTGGACAATCCCGAATTTGCGGTAGAATTCAAAATAGATGGTCTTTCGGTTGCGCTTACTTATGAAAAAGGAATACTTACCAAGGGCGTTACTCGAGGTGACGGAATTGTGGGTGAAGACGTAACCGCAAATATAAAAACAATAAAAACTATCCCTCTTAAGCTGTTGGAGCCTGTTGATATAATTGTAAGAGGCGAAGTTTATATGAACAAAGCGTCGTTTGAAAAGATAAATATGCAGAGAGAATACGACGATCAGCCTCTTTTTGCGAATCCGCGAAATGCTGCTGCAGGCTCACTGAGACAGCAGGATTCGGGAATTACCGCAAAACGCAATCTGGATATATTTGTGTTCAATACTCAAAAAACCGATAAAGAACTTAAAACCCACATGGAGGGGCTTGAATATCTTGCATCATTGGGCTTCAAAACAATACATCCCATTGCGCTCATACGTTCAGGTGATGAAATGAAAAAAATATGTGAAGAATGGCGCGAAAAACGTTATTCGCTCGATTACAATATAGACGGACTTGTATTAAAGGTAAATGATCTTATGCAAAGAGAAGTCCTCGGCTATACCGCAAAGGCTCCGCGCTGGGCTGTGGCATATAAATTTCCTGCGGAACAAAAGGAAACTTTATTGAAGGATATTACGTTTCAGGTTGGCAGAACCGGAGTTGTTACTCCCGCGGCAGAACTTGAAAGTGTGTTTATAGCCGGAACAAAGGTTTCTCGTGCGACGCTTCATAATGAGGATTTTATAAAAGAGAAAGATATACGGATCGGCGACAGAGTTATAATTCAGAAGGCAGGAGAAATAATTCCGGAAGTAGTTTCCGTAGTAAAAGAAAAACGTGACGGGACACAAATGCCGTTTGAAATGCCTCAAAAATGTCCGGAATGCGGAAGTACATTGGTACGGGAGGCGGGGCGTGCCGCAACGTATTGTACAAATGCCGATTGTCCTGCCCAAACGGTAAGACTTATGATTCACTTTGTAAGCCGTGACGCAATGGATATTACAGGCTTGGGAGAGCAGGTTGTACAGAGGTTCTTTGATGAGGGGCTTGTGCGTGACGTTGCCGATTTATATGCATTGAAAGCGTCAGACATATCCGGTATGGACAGAATGGGCGAAAAAAGTGCGGAAAACATAATAAATGCAATAGAAAAGAGTAAAAATGCAGGTCTTGCAAGGCTTTTGTATGCTCTCGGTATACGCTATGCGGGAAAAGGCACAGCTCAGAGTATAGCAGATAAATACGGCAACATAGACAATATAATAGCTGCTCCGCTTGAAGAACTCACAGCGGTTGAAGATGTCGGTGAAACTATTGCCGTTTCGGTGAGAAATTATTTTGATCAGCCGAAAAATATTGATATAATAAATCGACTTAAGGCATACGGAGTAAAAACAACCGAGGACAAAAGAATTGCTGCAAATGATAACGAAGCAATTTCGGGAAAAACATTTGTTCTTACAGGCACTCTTCCGACATATACGCGCTCACAGGCTTCTGCACTTATAGAACAAAACGGCGGCAAAGTCACATCATCCGTC
Source organism: uncultured Clostridia bacterium (assembly GCA_905210525.1). GTDB lineage: Bacteria > Bacillota > Clostridia > HGM11327 > HGM11327 > SIG351. The sequence continues at coordinate 2,371 of CAJLXE010000186.1, forward strand.
ACCAAAAATACGGATTATGTTCTTGCCGGCTCGGAACCCGGTTCAAAATTGGATAAAGCTGTTAAGCTTGGCATTGCAGTAATAGATGAGGATGAATTTAACGAAATGATAAAGGAGAATTGATATTGCCAATGAAAAAAGTATTGAGAATATTGATTGTTTTTATACTTATTATATGCATGGCAGGATGCGGTTCGCAATCATCGGATATATTGAATACCGCTTTGCCGACCGATTCCGGTTTGCAGCCGACGCCGCGTTATACGCTGTCTCCGCTTGTTACGCTGCAACCCGAAAAAACATCGGATCCGGCATTGCCCACTCCCACACCAACGCATAACAATGACGGTTATTATATATATACGCTTCACCATGGTGATGCAAAATATCCTTATGCGTGGACGGATGAATGTCCTATAAACGGAGAAATAAAATACGGTGTAACAGGTTCTGCGGAAGTACGGGCATTGCAGGCAAGGCTGACGCAGCTTGGATTCTATTGCGGAGGAACAACAGGCAATTTCAATGCTTTGACATTAACGGCGCTGAATGAATTTCAGGCTGTTGTAAAATTGGACAAAACATCATATCTTAATCGTGAAACTATCGAAGTTTTGTTTTCATCCGACGGAATTGAAGCAATGCAGATAAATGAGTACGATATTCCGGAGGGAACGTTGGAGGGGATAACAGTGTTTCTTGATGCAGGTCACGGCGGGACAGATACCGGAACCGCAAGAGGCTCGCTTGTAGAGCGAACATTTGTTATTGAAACAACATACCGCGTAAAAGAAATGCTTGAAAAGGCAGGAGCCAGAGTTATAATGACGAGGGAAGATGATACGCTTGTATCTCTTGCGTACAGATCTGCGCTTCCGAATGATGTAATGATTTCCGATTTGTGCGATGAAGTTGACGCTCAATTACAGGAAATCCGCAGGAAGACGGATATACTGGCTTCACTCGGACACATGAGTGCGTCCGAAATAAAGCAAAAAGCGGAAAACCTTATGAAATCAAAAAACGATATACTTGTGGAAATTTCAAAAGCTTCGGAATATGCGGAAAAAATGAAAGATGAATACGGAAATGGTTCGATCCGGTATATCGAAGCTAAAAAAAGTCTGAAGGAGTATGAGACAAGATCAAAAGAACTTAAGGAAGAATATGATTTTGTGATGAAAGCATATTATTCTGTTCAAATGGGTATAAGTACCGATTTATACATCGAACAATATGATGTTGAAACAGATGAATTGACTCAATACAAAAACAAGCTGCTGCATTACAGGGAGCAACTGAAAATAACATTGGATGATCCTTATACTGCCGATACGGGATTATGGATAAAGCAGTACGATAATGATGACCTGAAAATAATAAATCCCGATTTAAAGGAAATACTTGATCTTACAGGT
>CAJLXE010000187.1 GCA_905210525.1 uncultured Clostridia bacterium
AGTAACCAAAGGTCCGAGTGTTCTTCCGCCGAGATAAAAATCCGATGCGGATTCATTCTTTTTGGCATAATGAAAACCTATGACGAGCATTCCCGCCAGATAAACGAAAATTGTCGCCAAAATACAAATTGACGCTGTTGACATAACAGTTTCTCCTTAATATATATTATGTAAATTATTCGTGTCTGTATTGATACAACAGTTTGACTTTTGAGGTGAATTTCATTTGTTCTGTCCGCATATTCCGGCATAAACAACAGATATTTTCTCTGCTGTCACAACAGCTCCGAAGTAATATTTTCGCGGTTATTTTACAAACAAAAAACTACGGGAACAACAGGCTGTTTATTTCCGTTCCGAAAACATATTCAGGTTGTTCCCGCAGCAGTTGTATAAAAATATGAATTTCACGATTAAAAACGTGCAACAAAAGTTTACTGTTTCGTATTTTATTTGATTTTACAAAATTTCATAGAAGAATACCACGCCGCTTCTTTGCGGTATGCTTACCGTAAATCCGTTTTCCAATTCTTCCGCTGTCTTTTCAAATGTTTCTCCCGTATTTGAATTCTCAAAAACGTACCGTTTTCCTTTCCATACTTTCGGGAATGCGGTAAATTCGTCATCCGGAGATGCATAGTTCCTTATAAATTGTATGAAGCCCTTTGAATTATCGCTGTCGTCAAACTGGCATACATACCAATCGGATGTATCTTTTCTGCATTCCGTAAGAGGATAATAATCTCCGTCAAGAGTCAGTTTTGCGGCACGTCTCCAGATTTTTTCCGCAGCTATCGTGCGTTCCTTCTGATCCTTCGGCGCATTATACCATGTCATGTATGTAACCGCCGGAACCATTGCATTCTGGAAAGAGAATTCGTCATTATCAACCCATTCCCTGCCCATATTTTTAACAGCTTCGGTATCCCACGACATATTATGTGAACGGAAATACGGTATCCATTCATGCATTTCTCTGAACTGCTTTTGTTTGATTGCGTGCCATCCGTATCCCACATCGGTATAGTGGAGCGGAACCGCACGGCGCATTGACTCAAGATCCGATCTTCTTCCGCCGGACGCACACGCATCTATCCACAAGCCCGGATTGCGGAATATAAGTTCATCCCAGTATCTGAGATACCCCTGAACGTGAAGGTTTTCCATAGCACCGAGTCTGTCTTCAGATTCTGCTTTTTCCCAACACGGCTTCGGATCAAAATTGAAGTCCTGACGGTAAACGGCAATATGGCTGTCCTTGATTATCGAATCTACTCTTTCTATCATCCAATCGCAAGCCTCTTTATTGCCGAGATCCAGCAAGTGATTTCCTCTGTGACCATCAGATTCGTCTTCAACGGAAATAAGCCAATCATGATGTTCATCATGGAGTTCCGTTCCGGGTGTAACACGTTCCGGTTCAAACCAGACCAATAAACGTGCTCCCGCTTTTTCACAGGCTTTACCTACCGGCCCCAATCCGTTAGGAAATCTTTCGTAATCAGGCTTCCACGATCCGATATGATACCACATATAATCGCACTTATACCAGCCGGCGTCTATCCACCATATATCAGGCTTCAAGCCTGTATCAAGATATTCCTGCAACGCCGCAATCTGATTTTCTTCCGTTGCAGCTGTATGCTCCGGCTTTCCCTCGCAGCTCCAATAATGCAGACACATTGCAGGTTCAATAGGCTTTCCGTTTTCTCTCGGAAGTACATGAGCCATATACCAGCGTCTCCACATATTGCATGAGCGTGTCTCATCTCCGTGTGTAATCATTATCGTAAGCGTTGGAGAGCGCATTGTTTCTCCCGGATGAATTACCATGTGGCATCTTTTCTGACCGCACAAATAGTATATTCCATCATTTTCTTTCTTGATCGACGCCTTCCACATATGAGGCCAGCCAACCGCTATGCGGCACACAAAGTCATCAAACACAAGCTTCATATACGGGAATGCGCCTTTACACGACGTACCGTCTGAAGGAGCGATTGACATCTCACCGTTTTCCAAGGTGTCTCTGAACCATTCATAACCGTCTTCGCCGCAGGTGTCTCCGTTTCCGTGCACGAAAGAGCTGAAGTTGCCCTGAATTTTACCGCCGAGCATAATATCCGATATTATCGGAGTATCCTCCGTTCCGTTGTTGGTAAATTCCGCAACCCACTCAGATACAGGGAAATCGCGGTATTCGATGTGTGTAACCTTAATTTTGAGTCCGCATTTTGCGCACACACCCGTATAAACATAACGAGTTATATTTGCATCTGTTATTTCTCTTTCAAAAGATCTGTTGAAAGTTTCCGGAATACCTTTTATTTCCTTTCCGTTTAACTTGAATGTAAGAGGAATTGAGGAATAAATCGCTTCCGGTGAATCCGACGGATGTATGAAAATTTTTTCCATAAGCCGCATATCCGTCTTTGTGGTTTTTTCGTTCATCGGTCTCTCCTTTATAATATTTCATAAGATTAATGTGCAAGTTTGCGTATAATCCGACTTTGTAAGTATACCACATATTTTAAACTATTTCAATAGAATTGTTTAATTTTTTACAGTATAAAATTACGGTCAATTTTCAAAATAAGTGCGGCAGTTGCAATGCCTGCAACAAAAAATTTTATAAAATTGTAAAACAACGGATATTTTATATAGCAATCCGGAATTTGTCAAAATTTACAAAAAAATATATTTACTTTAATACAAAAACGTGGTATAATATAATATCAGGTTGAAAGGAGAATTGACATTATATGTCTGATATAAAATATTTTGACCATGCTGCAACAACAAAAATGAGTAAGGAAGTTCTCGACGCAATGATGCCGTACCTTACGGATTACTACGGAAACGCGTCGTCTGTATACAGCATAGGCAGGAAATCAAGAGAAGCGGTTGAAGCCGCAAGAGAACAGGTTGCCGCTGCAATAGGCGCAAAATCAAAGGAAATATACTTTACAGCCGGCGGCTCGGAAAGCGACAATACAATAATAAAGGGTGTTGCAAAAGCTAAAAAAAGCAAAGGCAATCATATAATCACATCAAAAATAGAACATCCGGCTGTTCTTGAAACTTGCAAACAGCTCGAAAAGGAAGGCTTTGAGGTAACATATCTGGACGTTGATTCCAAGGGCGTAGTTGACATTGAACAGCTTAAAGCTTCAATAAAACCCGAAACAATACTTATTTCAATAATGTTCGCAAACAATGAAATAGGTACAATTCAGCCGATCAAAGAAATAGGTGAAATTGCCAAAGCAAACCATGTTCTTTTCCATACCGATGCAGTACAAGCCATAGGTAACGTCGCAATAGACGTCAAAGAAATGAATATCGATCTGCTTTCTATGTCTGCTCATAAATTTTACGGTCCTAAAGGCATAGGCGCAATGTATATCAGAACAGGTGTAATTGTCGACAGACTTATCGCCGGAGGTCATCAGGAACGCAGCAAACGTGCCGGAACCGAAAATGTTCCCGGAATAGTCGGCATGGGTAAAGCAATCGAAACAGCATGTTCATCAATAGAAAAGAATGCCGCTTATCTTTCCGAATTAAGAAACTATTTCATGGATGAAATCGAAAAGCGTATTCCGCACATAAGGAAAAACAGCAATACGGATTGCTGCCTGCCGGGTACGGCAAACATTTCATTCAAATTCATAGAAGGTGAATCACTTCTCTTCATGCTTGATGCAAAAGGAATCTGCGCATCCAGCGGAAGCGCCTGCACATCGGGTTCGCTTGACCCATCTC
>CAJLXE010000188.1 GCA_905210525.1 uncultured Clostridia bacterium
TTTGGAATATATGATTTCTTGTTCTATAACATGAATAATGGTTATATGACAGATTACGTAAAGATGTCTGTTTCGGATGAAGGCAGTATTTTTGGGTTTTCAATAAATAATGCAAGCGTTGATATTCCGCCTTTGACAATAGATAAAGAATTAGAAGATAAACTTTTATCGGAAAAATTGAACAATATATATGATAATTCAAGTAAAATATACAAGTCATATAGCATGGCATTTAAACCACTCGTGGTACTTTATGATAATGAATTATGTATAGAGTATTTTGTGTCAGTGAATTACACTGATATCAAAGGAGGCAGCGAAACATCTGATTATATCATAAGATTTTTGATGCCTGTACATTTAGTGTCTGATGTGAATAAGTAAAGGAGAACACTATGAAGAAAGCGATTTTAATTTGCGTTATACTGAGTTGCATATTTGTTATATCATGCGGCAATATTGCTGAGAACAAAACATACAAAAGTTATATGTGCAATACGGCTAAATCAGAACTTGATACCTCGGTGCAGGCACAAAAGGCATTTTCGTTTAAATCGGATATTTATAGCGGTGAATACACTTTTTCGCGTTGGGCAGGGAACGGTCCTATCAGAATTGACTACTATTACGATAAAAATCAAGATGCAACTTTAAAATTTGAATCACAGACCGGTAAATTTGCAGGGATTCATTTTGGCTCGCTTTTGACAGACGAGTATATTTCAAAACCCGATAGGGATAATTCTTATGAATATGCTCTCGATATGGCAAAACATATTGCTGCCGAATATATAGATACAAGCAAATATAGGCTTGAACATTCGCAGATGACAGTTCCGGATGTTAACGATAATTTTGAAGTGCTCTTGTATACATTTGAATTTACAAAATATGTAGATGGTTTTAAAACAAGTGAAAGAGTGTATATAAATATAACATCCAAAGGTGATTTGTTTACTTTAAATGTATCAAATATAGGGCTTTTCAATGATACACAAGATATCAGAATTGATAAAAACGCATTGGATAATTCTATAAAATTGAAACTGAAGGATTTATATGCAGATGAATATCAATATACGTATAAAATTTCTCGGCAGACGTTGACTTATTCTCCGGAAAATACCCTCACTGTTGTATCAGCGATTGAAGTTGAACTTACAGCAAACGAAAACGATGTATTCAATACGGGGCTTGAACTTGCAACTGTTGTTGAATGATACACTGTCATCTCAGGGAAATGATTTACCAAGCTATTCGAATATCAAAAAGAGCTTGCTTGAAACATATAAATAGTAAAATTAATGCTATAAATTTTTTATTTGGGGGTGAGTGTTTTTCTGTCTTCAACCGTATAATATGTGAAAAAAGAATTATGATACAAGGCGAAGCTGCTATATATTTAATTTTAAGAACACAATAGACAAACATTGAATTTATTGCAGATTATTAAAATACAAAAGAAAAAAGACAATTTTGTTGCACATATGCTGCTTGTAGGGGGAGCAAATAAGTGGACTGAGCTTGACAAATGCAGGAGGTATTTGATATGAAGCGTTATATTACATTAGTAATTTTAGTCGCAGCATTAACACTTTTTTTGCGGTTGTAAACAGAAAACCGAATATAACGCTTTTGTTTGCGGTTTTTCTGATTCTGTTCCGGAAATCGAACCAAAATTAGAATATACAAAATGGAGCAATGATTATTTTATTGACGAGAAGCAACAGGACAGTGTTAATTTAAAGTTAAAAGATTTAACATATGAAGGAAAGTATTTGAAATCGGAGATTGCTTTCGGCACAAATGAACAAAGAAATTTGTATATGGACGTGAATAATCATGTGTTTGAAATAAATTCACAGGGAAAGCTGATTGCATATTTTTGGGGTGAAAGCGAAGATGCCGGAACAGGCGCAATAAAGACAGCGGAAGAGTGTGAAAAAATTGCAATGGATTTTATTCTGAAAGCTTCCGATGTTGACATTTCTGTTTATCGCAAAGATGTAAGTTATGATTCCGTGCAGGAGTTATACAATATTAAATTTACAAAGTATGCAAATGATATTCCGACAGAAGACAGAATTGAAATATCGGTAGAAAAAAGCGGTCATTTGTATAGCTATCGGGCAACAATAGCGGGCGAAATAAATGTAAACGATATTCCGGCATTTTCTATGGAAAAAATCAATGAAGTGATTTTGAACAAATTAAACGGTATTTCCAAAACGGCAAAAGAAAAATATGATACCGTTGAATATAATAATTTTCAGTATATAATTTCTGAGACAGGTGCTTCGGAATATGCATTGATGGTTACTGTTGATATTGATTGTAAAAAGGAATACGGTAATTATTGTACTGTTGTTTCCGAAAGAATTCAACTTTTGGTTCCGCTGAACAGTTAAATTGAAGCATATATAGCGATTGAATAAAATAACCGTAAATAACCAAGAAGGAAAAGTATGAAAAAATTTGGTTTTTTATTTTTGGCGGTGATTTGTATGCTGAGTTGTTTTGCGGGCGGCTGTCAGCCGCAGAGAGAAAATAATACGGAAAAGCCGGAAGAAAAGCCGTTCGTATACGATTACGGCTTTCCCGAACAGGTCATGCCGTTCTGGCAGTCGGATGTGATCTATAACGAGCCCGTTCTTCTGCTGGAAGAGACGCCGGGCGGCGTTTCTTCCGGAAAGCTGATGCTGGAGCCGGCAGAGATTTACAGCGTCCGCGATTATTCGCTGAAACGCGAGTGGAAAAGGGGCGTGGACTGGGAATATCGGGACGGGAAAATCGTGCGGCTGGACGGCTCGGACATTCCCTATTTCACGGAGGAAAACCTGCACGGAAGAGACCTGATGCGCCGCAGTTACGGCGAAAACGGCGAAATCATCCGCGAGCCGTTCGGAGTGGAAAACCCGACGTTTCAGACCGTTTCGGGGGAGGACACCGTGATCTATACGGAGACGCCGCTCATCTTTGAATATCAGATTTTCGTCACCTACAAATACAAAGAAGGCGCTTACAAGGGGCCCGTTCAGCCGTATCTGGGCGATAAACTGCCCCTCCTCGAGCAGAAGATCCGAACGGGAGAGGATATCCGCATGCTCCTTCTGGGCGACAGCATTTCCTGCGGCGGCTGTTCCTCCTCCAACATCAACAGCGAACCGTTCATGAAAAACTGGTACGAATTGTTCGCAGACGCGGTTGCGGAGGCATCGGGCGGGAACGTAAAAATGGACAACTCTTACAGCGTGGGCGGGCAGATTTCCGACTGGTCTCTCAGTTCGAGCGGCGAAAGCGTGAACGGCGTCAGCCTGAACAAGGCGCAGGCCGCCGTGCTCAAAGAAAAGCCCGACCTCATTCTCATCGGCTGGGGCATGAACGACGGTACCTGGCACGAAAATCAGGATCTGCTGGCGGAAAACGTGCTGAAAATCATCGATTCCATCACGTTCGTCTATAAGGAGCCGGTGGAGTTTATCGTCATCGGCACCTGTATGCCGAACGATAACGGCGCCTGCTACGTGTTGGATTCCGGGGTACGCAAACCCCTGTACGGGTTCCAGCCCACGTACAGCGCGAGCCTCGCCGAGATGTGCGCTTCGGTGGACAACGCCGTGTTTGTGGATGCAGGCGAGATTCACCGCTATGCGATTGCCAATAAGAAGTATGAGGATATGACGGTGAACAACGTCAACCATCCAAACGACTTCGTCATCCGGATGTACGCCATGAATCTGTCATCGGCGGTCA
>CAJLXE010000189.1 GCA_905210525.1 uncultured Clostridia bacterium
AACAGAAAGAATATCGGAATCAGTACATTTTCTGGAACATCATTGCAACGTGTATCTGTGTGGCGTCCCCGATTCCGCTGCTCGTCGGCGCATTTTCGGAACAGGAATTTCTGATAACGCTGCTGCTGACCGTTACGATGGTGCTTGCCGGAATCGGCGCATGTATTTTTGTGGTGAACTGCAGCATCTGGACAAGCATGCAGAAACTATTAAAAGAGGGCGATTACACGATGGAAGCGAAGCGCAAAAACCGGAAAATGGGAGCGTTTTCCGTAGTTTACTGGCTTATCCTGACTGCAATTTATCTCGCCTGGAGCTTTTCGACGAACACATGGGATAAGACCTGGATCGTCTATGTGGTCGGCGGCGTGATTTATGCCGCGCTGTGTGTTGTCTGGGAACTTGTGATGAACCGGGAAAAATAGAACGCACGCTCTTTACGCTCCTTCTCATAAGGATGTTAGAGCATAATGCGTGCTTCTCGGATGAGGACAGACGATTTAAGGTCGTCTGTCCTTTTCTGTTGCTTGGAATTAAGCAGTTATTTCAGTTAGTGGTCTTAGTGAAGAATAAAAAACAACAGATTAAAAATGTTGATGTACAAAGTTACAATACGGAGCAAAACGCGGCGAAAGTTATTCTCTAATAAAGAATACCAACCGACAGCAGCAAGAACGTTTCGATAGGCAAGACGATGATTTGTATGACGAACTGTACTTTGACGACAGCCCGTATTGACGCAAAAAGTAAGTTTAATACCATATTTTTCAGAAATTGTATTGACAACTCAGAGATTTATAAGATAATAGTGGTGTGGTGTATAACTAATATGAACAATTATGAATTTTTACAAGCCTATCGAGCATCAAGACCTTATACGTAGCATACACAATTTGGCGGAGCGCTACGGCATTACCGACGAGATGACCAAGAATTTCCTTGTTTACAATTTTCAAAAGGAGAAAACTCAAAATGGCAAAAAACGTTGAACGATTACAGGCGCGCGAAGCCAAGGAACTTATCCGCCGCGAAAAGCAGTTGGGCGCAAGAAGCAACAAGTTTTATTTGATTTACTTGTTTATGATTTTGTCGCTCATCTACATAACGGACGAAATCGCGTCTACTATATCCATTCAGTTTCAGGCGAATATAGTTACAGAATTCTTCGTAAAAAATATGGGTATGGAATACGGCGCGGGATTATCGCTCTTTTCCGCCATAGGTTTTATTTCCTATCCGGTAACACTGCTTATTATTTTCTATCGTCCCCTTGCGGACAAATTCGGGCGTAAGCCGTTTTTGGTTATTAACACGTTATGTATGGGCTTAGGGCTGTTCCTTGTGTATTTATCCAAAAATATCTACGTTTACATGATAGGCGGCACGTTGATGAGTTTTATGGTCTCGCACGATATGCAATGCGTGTACATACTGGAATGCTCCGACAAAAAGTCTCGCGCCCGTAACTACGCAATCGTAAAAGCGGTGGCGATACTGGGCACGTTACTTGTTCCGTTGCTTAGGGCTACACTCATGCAAAACGTAAGCGAGCGTTGGCACGTAGTATATTTGGTGCCGGCAATTATCGGTTTTGTAATGTCGTTATTCGCGCTGCTTTTTGCTAGGGAAACAAACGCATTTTTGACTAAAAGAATAGAGTATTTAAAAACGCCTATAGAAGAACGTGAACAACGCAGCAAGGAAGGACGCGAACAAAACGCACAAGGCGGAATTCTGACCGCTGTAAAATTCGCATTCAGACACAGACAATTGCGCTTTTTGATTATTGCTTGTTGCTGCTTTTATTTCGCTTCGTTAGGTACGGCAACGTACAGTACGGTCATGGCAAAGTCGGCGCTGATGACGGAAGAAGAAATAACTCTTGCTTTGTTTCTGTATCCCGTCGGCAACGCGCTGTTTACATTGATTTCCGGTTTTGTGTCGGATAAATTCGGACGTAAAGTAACTATAGTCGCAATGTCTTGTTCGGCGTTGACGTGTTATTTGCTGTTTATCTTTAGCGGTATGTTCAAGTGGACTCCGTATTTGACGGGTTTTGCTATCGGCGGATTTATGGGCAGTTACTGGGGCGCAGGCGATACCATCGGCGGAATTATGTTTTCCGAATCGTCTCCTACAAACCTGCGTTCGTCGGTTACGGTAATCAATACGTTGCTTAACGGAGTTATGGGCGGACTTGCAACAGTTATTACTATGATACTGCTGCCTATCATTCCCGAAAGCATGTTCGGTTATATGTATTTGGGCTTGACGGTTCCGGGGCTTGTAGGTGCAATTGTAATAATGTGGCTGTTTGTCGGCGAAACTCGCGGACTTGATCTTAAAACTGTAACCGGTACGGAATGGGATAAGCCTAAAAAGGTTAAATAAGAACAAAAGGACGGTGAATAAAATGAATAACAAACAATTTGAAATCGGCGCAAGCGAACAGCCGTTAGATATTATTAAGGAAACGTGCGGTTTTGCGGGCGTTTTTAAGCAAATAGGCGTTATAGGGGATTCTTTGGCATCGGGCGAGTTTGAAAGTCACGATGAAAACGGAAATATAGTTTATACCGATATGTACGAGTACTCGTGGCCCGCCGTTTTAGAGCGCATTACTGGAACAAAATACAACAATTATTCCCGCGGCGGAATGACCGCGCGCGAGTATGTTCAAAGTTGGGCGGACGAAAACGGATTTTGGCAATGGAATCAAGCGTATATTCTTGCGTTAGGCAACAACGATTCGTTTGTGTTCGGGCATCCTCTGGGAAGTGTCAAGGACGTCAACGCCGATTGTCCTCAGGATAATGGCGATACGTTTTTCGGTAATATGGGCAAAATCGTTTCAAAACTTAAAACAATAGAGCCTAACGCGCGTATTTTTGTTGTAACTCCTCAACTGCGCGGTGAAGCGTGTGATAACGATATCCGTTATATCGCAAGCGAACTCGCCAAATTGTGCGATATGTTTGAGTTTACTTACTTGCTGGATATGACTGCGCATGCGCCCGTATACGATGCAGAAATGCGTAAATCGTTCGGGTTGGGCTTTCATCCGAACCCGATGGGCTACTATGCATACGCGTTGATTGTGGGAAATTATATCGATTACATTATCAGAAGTAACCCGCAGGAATTTGCTACGATACCGTTTGTAGGTACGTTGCTCAAAAACAAAGATTACAAATAGAATACGATTACAGAAAGGCATATGCCTTTGATATTGTATTCAGCCTCATAGTAATAGGAATTGCGTGCAGTCTGAATGAAGTATCATGGTTATAAATGCAATTATAGGGGCGGTTTCAACCTTGGTACTATTCTTTTTACAGGCGAAGCTTCCACTTGCAGGATTAAATGATGCGCTGCTTGGACCGGCACTTTTTTTGATGATTTTATAGAAGTGCGCACGGATATTATACTCAATGAAATGATACCGTCAGAGCAGAGAGCCACACTTATTTCAGTTAATTCAATTATGTTTTCAATCGTTATGATTGTAATGTCAACACTTATGGGAAGCATTATGTAGCATCATAACCGTTTAAGCTTCACGGATTAAGGTGTCCATTATCAATGGTATAATAAGGGTATAAAACCATTATTATATATAAAAATTATATCCAGGCTATTTTGACATATTTCGACAAATAATTAAAAATCTGATACTCTGAGTTTTGGTGGAATTGCTACGCTTAAATGTACATGATCT
>CAJLXE010000190.1 GCA_905210525.1 uncultured Clostridia bacterium
GTGTTCTATCCTGCAAGCGTCTTCAACAGCCGTTTTTTTGTCAACGCCAAGAGTTTCAAGCCATTCCGAAAGACACGTATGTCTCTCGTACATATTTTCGGCGATACGTCTTCCCTTTTCAAGAAGAGTTATATACCCGTTGGCATCGGTTTCTATATAACCGCCTTCTCTGAGATTCTTCATAGCCACGCTTACACTCGGCTTTGAAAAATCAAGCTCATTTGCGATGTCTATCGAACGCACAGCGCCTGTACGTTTGCCCAGTATCAAAATGGTTTCAAGATAATTTTCGGCAGATTCCTGTATTTTCATGCCGTGACCCTCCTTTCACCGATTGTAAACTATTTTCTTCATTTAATTTTAACACGGTTTGAATTAAATTTCAATATCCAATTCGGATAAATTACCGTTTTCGACATATTTAAATTGAAAAAACGCTTTAATTATGATATAATAAAATTAAAGTAATTAATTTTCAAGGAAGATTTTATTGAAACATAATTCAATTTTATTGTTTTTGAAGGAAGAGTGAGTTATAATAAATATAGACGGCGTAGCCGTCGTCTGTATTTGCGAAGTAAATACAGAAAGATTTGAGCCGTGAGGCGAAGATCTGAATATTTATTTCAACGAAAATTGCGCAAACACTTTAGCGTTTGGAATAAGCAATTTTCGTTATAATAAAAACCAATTTAAAATCTTCAAGGAAGATTTTGTTTATCAACGAAAGGTATAAATCATGTTTGATGAAAACGAAAGGCTTATTTCCTCCGACAGGCTGGAATCCGATTTTACGGAAAACAGTCTGCGCCCGCGGACTCTTGATGAATACGTAGGGCAGGAAAAAGAAAAAGCCAAGCTCAAAATTTATATGGAAGCGGCAAAAATGCGTGGCGAACCGCTTGATCATGTTCTGCTTTACGGTCCCCCCGGGCTCGGCAAAACCACTCTCGCCTCCATAATAGCACATGAAATGAACGTCAACATAAGAATAACCTCAGGTCCGTCCATAGAGCGCTCAGGCGATCTCGCGGCAATTCTGACCAACCTCAACGAAAACGACGTGCTTTTTATAGACGAAATACACCGTCTGAATGCAAAGGTTGAAGAAGTTCTTTATCCCGCAATGGAGGACTACGCAATAGACATCGTACTCGGACAGGGTCCCGCGGCAAGGACAATACGCATAGATATTCCTCATTTCACGCTTGTAGGCGCCACAACAAGGGCGGGTATGCTGACATCTCCTCTGCGCGACAGATTCGGCGTTATAAGCAGACTCGAAATGTACACAAACGACGAGCTTACACAGATAATTCTTCGTTCGGCAAGCGTTCTCAATGCGCCGTGTGAAGAAAAAGGCGCTATGGAAATAGCAAGGCGGTCACGCGGCACACCGAGAATAGCCAACCGTCTGCTTAAAAGACTGCGCGATTACGCGCTTGTAATAGGTAACGGAACCATAACCGAAGAGCTTGCAAAATCCGCTCTCGATATGCTTGCAATAGCCCCTATCGGACTGGACGATACCGACAGGCGCATACTTGAAGCCATAATAATAAAATTCGGCGGCGGTCCGGTCGGACTTGATACGCTTTCCGCCTCCACGGGCGAAGAAGCGGGCACAATAGAAGACGTATGCGAACCGTTTCTGCTTCAGCAGGGATTCATAGCAAGAACGCCGAGAGGCAGAATAGCAACCGAAAACGCTTACAGGCATCTGGGAATACCTCACAAAAAGTAAACGGCTGCATATATACCGACAAAGTATTGAAAAACGAATTTAAGGAGATGCGACAATGACAAAAACCGAATGGAGAACATACGAACGAACAGACGGCACATTCAACGGGCGGAACTACATACTGGTAAAGCCGAAAAAAGCCGCCGCCGGAAACCCGTGGGTATGGAGAGCCGAGTTTTTCTCCGCGTTCGACAGTGTGGATATGGATTTGCTTTCAAAAGGCTGGCACATTGCGTATTATGACGTAAGCAATATGTACGGCTGCGATGAAGCAATTACGCTCATGAAAAATTTTCACGGATTCATAACGAAAGAATACGGACTTTCCGCAAAAGCCGACATATTCGGTTTCAGCAGAGGCGGACTCTACGCGGTAAACTACACAGCGCAGTATCCGGACGACATAAGCGTTTTATATCTTGATGCTCCGGTGCTTGACATAAGGAGCTGGCCTGCCGGACTCGGGCTTGGAAAAAACGCACCTTCGGAATGGAAAGAATGTAAAGAATTTTACGGGCTTTCCGATGTACGTTCGATAATAGATTTTAACAGAAATCCGTTGGACAAAACAGATATTCTCATAAAAAATAAAATTCCCGTTGTGCTTTGCGCCGGGGAGGTTGACGAAGTAGTGCCGTATGCGGAAAACGGCAGAATATTCAATGATATTTACAGAAAATCAGGCGGAGATATTCTTACGATTCTCAAGCCGAACTGCAATCATCATCCTCACAGCATAGATATACCGGATCCCATATCGCGTTTTATAGAAGAACACAAAAGCCGATAAAAACGGTATAAACGCAATTTATACGGAGTAATCGGTCCGTATAAGCATCAAAAGGCAGGTGTTAAAATGGTTACTGTTCTGACAAACAATGAAAAATACATAATTAATATGGCAATGAGACGTCTTGCCGAAGGTGCATATTTATGTGCGGTGGAATGCTGCAACAGAATCCTTGAAATTGACAGCACTCTGTTCGACGCGCACTTCATAAAGGGATGCGCCCTCTACAATCTTGAGCAGTACGACCTTTCGGAAGCCGAATTTCTGCGTGCATTGAAGAATATGCCGCTTACAAAATCATGTTATTCAAATCTTGCAATGGCTGCCGTCAAATGCGGTGACAGCAGTGTTATAAGAGTCATAGAAAGCGCCGCGCGTACTGTTTTGCCCAATGCGGACCTGTTCATGATGTGCGGAATACTTTATGCGGATATACAAGACTATGAAAAATCTTTTGAATGTTTCAATATTGCACACGAACTAAAACCCGCAATGGCGTCAATATACATTAATGCCGGCAGCGTAATGCTGGAACGTCACGACGCTCAGGAAAAAGATTTTATTCATGCCATATGCTGCTTTACAAAAGCACTGACTCTCTCTCCATTGAATAAGTACGCGTATTACAACAGATGCAAAGCATACCTGAAGCTCAAAGACGGAGAAAAAGCCCTCAACGATGCCGATACTCTCCTCTTCATAGAACGTAACAACGCCGGCTTTTACTACATATACGGAAACGCACTCATGCTTCTCGAACGCTACGATGAAGCAAAATCTTATTATGAGACAGCGCACAGCTTCGGTATAGAATATATAAGCACCGAAAGCAGAAAACGCCTCGCCGAAATTAAAGAATTGTGTAAAAAAAAGAATGAACAAGGGGGACTTTTGTAAAAGTCCCCCTTGACCCCGAAAACTAAATCACGTTGTGGTTACCAATCTGCCGCGCCGGTGGTCGTCGCGTCGGATTGGTATTTATTTTTCGGCTCTGTTTTGGGTATTCTCAAAGGCAACATCTCGTGAAAGTGCTCCTTGACCTCGAAAACTTTAAGTTTTTTTCTTGGACGCTTTTATAATGGGAACTTTGCAAAAGTTCCCATTGTGCGCCCCAAACCCGAAAACTTTAAATCACGTTGTGGTTACCAATCTGCCGCGCCGGTGGTCGTCGCGTCGGATTGG